>NZ_DBNGMQ010000012.1:0-45734 GCF_057126245.1 Yeosuana sp.
TAAAGGAAGAAGAGGCTTATAGAAAAGAGCATTTAAGACTCATTATTGATGTAAGCAATTTTGAAAAGAAACATAGAGATGTTAAAACGCGCGTGTTTAAATTAATTAAAGGTATCATTAAAGAAGGAAAACAAAAACGATTACTTTCTTAGTAAACTAGTTAAAAAAACAATTCCTTTTGGATGAACGATGAAAACTTTAAAAGTTATATTACTATTTATTTCTTTACTAATCTCTTCTTGCGTTGGTCAAAAAAAATACAACGATTCTTTAGACCATGCTCAAATTGCTGAAGATAGGGCACGGTTATGTCTGAATGATTTAAAATCTAAACAAAATGAAAATTTGATACTTAATACAAAGTTAAGTAACGAAATAAATAAAGTAAATAAACTAGAAAAGCAGATTGAATACTTTAAAAGCACAAATACTAATTTGCTAGACAGGCTTTCAGACCTTTCTGTGGTTAGTAAAACCGGAGCAGAAAGTATTAAGGAATCTTTGGAAGCTTTGAATGAGCAAAATAGGTATATAAAGGATCTTACAACTTCTATGCAAAGAAAGGATTCACTTAATTTGGTATTAGTTATGAACCTGAAAAGATCGTTAGATGATTTTGATGATGAAGATATTAATATAGAAGTTAAAAAGGGTGTCGTTTATGTTTCTATCTCTGATAGGATGCTTTTTAAATCAGGTAGTTATAACATCAGTAACCGAGCTGAAGAAGTTATTGGGAAGATAGCGAAGATTATTAATGATCATAAAGATTTAGATATTCTTGTGGAAGGCCATACAGATAATGTACCCATTGCTACGGATTGTATTGATGATAATTGGGATTTGAGCGTAAAAAGAGCAACGTCTATTGTAAGGTTAATGCAAACAAAATTTGGAGTAGAACCAGAAAGAATGACTGCTGGTGGACGATCTGAATATGTCCCAAAAGCCACAAATGAAACAATTGAGGGACGTGCTCTTAATCGTAGAACTGAAATAGTAATTTTACCTAAACTTGATCAGTTTTTTGAACTTTTGGAACCGCCAAAGCCTATTGATTTCTAATTAGTTATATCAATTCACTTCATGTTAAGAAAGTGTTAGAAGAAAGTATTTGGAATTGTTTTTTTATTGGTGTTATATAAATTAAAGTAGAAAAGAGCCTTATAAAAATTTAAGGCTCTTTTTAAGTTTTATTAGAAGCTTAATATCTTAATTATATTTTAAAGTATTTAGTTTTTTAATATTTTTTTAGTTGTAAACTCATTTTCAGAATAGATTTTAACAATATAAATGCCCTTAGGTAAATTATGAGTTTGAATATTATTAAAATCTGAATGTATTTCTTTCACTTTTTTTCCTAAAATTGAATACACCTCAACTTTTGTAAGTTGGATTTTAGCATCAACAGTTAATATATGTTTTACAGGATTAGGGTAAATACTTATTCTTTTTTCTAAGAAAGATTCTTTAGTTCCGAGGGTTGAATTTACAGAACCTGGACTTGCATAAATACCTGTTCCATTGTAATTCCCCACATAATTGTTTGAACTCTGCCAATTAGAGGGATCGCTATTATCTGCTGAAAGGTTAATTAGTTCCATTGAATGCCCTAATCCAGCAGCACCTTCTGGCCATGGTTTCCCAGGAGAATAGGTAAGTGAATCTATCTTGACACCTGAATGGTGATTTGTATTGACAATAAAAAGAGATTCTGCTTCATCATTGCTTAAATTGGCTCCCATCCATTCATGTACAATGAATCCAAAAAAATTGTAAAATGCGGCAGCATTCTTAGCAGTGACCCAATAAGAATCTGGTTGTAACGTGAATTCAGGTAATTTTCCACTGGCAATACCGCCTTTTATCATAAGGCCACCTAATTCAATCGGTGCGTCCGTATTATTATATAATTCAATAAATTCAAGATTATCGTTCTGCTCAACAGGAGGTTCATCATACATAATCTCAGAAATAACGAGTCCTTCAGTAAGCGGATTATAGATAAATGTGCTAATACTTGTAACCATGGTATTTCCAGAAAGATCTTTAATATTTGAAATCTCGAGATCATAGTATTTTCCAATTTCTATGGGAGTAATTAAGTTTAAGGTAATCATATCAGGTTTGGTTTGGGTAATCGAACTGACTGAAGGTAATTCCTTCATGTTGTCAATTTTATGTCCGCCAGATCCAGAACCACCATGTCCGCTTGGAGATCCTAATGAAAAAACAAAGTTTGCAGGATTTAATGTTGATTCATCTACAGATTCGTTAAATTGGATGCTAATTTCATTGACATTTAGAGGTTTGGGTTCTAAGGCAACAGGTGGAAATATATCTTCAGGTGCCGCATAAATATACACGTCATCAATAAGCAACTTTGCTACCGTTCCTTTTCTTGCTCCCGACTTTGCCATAAATTGTAAAACGACATTGGGATTATTATTTGCATCAGTATGTAAGGGAAATATGAATTCTTTATATGGTGTGTCAGCATTTAAAAACCCTCGATAATCTGTTCCCATAATAAATTTTGGACCAAAAGTAAGTCCGCCATCCATCGATTGCTTCAAATAGAGTTTAACATGTTTATAATCAGCAGTGGCTTCGGTAGCTACCCAAAATTTAGCTACAATATTTTCCATACCTGTAAGATCAAGATCTACATTTACAAAAATTTCTATTTCTTCACTATCTACTCCTTCTTCAGCAATAGGCCATAACCCTAAAGCTGAAGAACCACTTTTCACATTGGTATGTTCCTGAAATATTCTAGTACTGTCAACATGACTCCCGAACCAATTGTTAATAAAATACACATTGGTCCCTTGTGTGAAAGTTCCATTTTCAAAACTTTCGGTGTAAGGAAATTGAGTAACTTGTGAAAGGGCTTTAGAGTAACATAAACATAAACAGAATACAAGGATTAAAGGTATAAATCGTTTCATAATGCTAGAGTTTAATGATTAATATTGTAATAATAAAAGTACAGTAGCACTGTATTAAATGAATAATTTTAATATCCCTTAAAGTAAATGCCAATAGTTAATTATGAAATGATATTAGTCAGGCTATATTTTTTTTAAATTGTATTTGTTAAATTAATTGATTTCTTTTCTTGTGTTTATGTTTCGTTTGATGTTTTTTGGTTTCCGAAATTCTGTAAGAAAAAAAAGTCAAGACAATGAATATAAATGTTGTTGTAAAACAATCATTTATATTTCTTTAGTTATAGCTATTATTGAAATAGCAGTAGTTGCTTTAGGTATTAAATTGACTATGACTTATTCGGGTAATCTTAGTTAAAGTTTTAATGTTGTTTCCTAATTAAATTTTAACTTTAGAGATATTAAAATCGCTAACAAATAATTTCTTTTCAAATTTTTCAAAAACATGACTAAAGTCATGTTTTATGTTACAAACATTTCTTTCATTTGTAATGTTATTTATTGGTTGGTTGATAACAAAAAAAGGGAATGATTCTACTAGAATGATTCTCTTTTTTTTCTTTTATATAAGTATGGTTTTTGTCATATTTTCTTCAGCCATGATTGACGAGCTTCTTATCTTTCTTTTCAGACTATTTTAAAATTCAATTTTAATAGTTAGCATGAGCATAATTGATGAATTAAGATTTCAAACATGAATTAATATTGCTTTCGTTTTATTGTTGCTAACGTTATTAATTGATGGTTTTAGTATTATCCAAATAAATAATATAAACTAAACTATGGAAGATTTTTATAGTCATCCTTTTGCAGTTTTAAATGCGGCTTCCAATATACAAGTTCAAGTTTCAAACACGAAGCCTGAACTTCCAATAATTACACAGACAGCCTATGCATTCGATAATGAGAAGGATAAAATTATTAAAGCAGGTTGTAATGATTATATTTCAACACCCATTAAGATCGATGATCTTTTGACTATTATAGAAAAAAAACTAGCAAAACTTTCAATACCTTTTAATCAACAAAAAGGGGTGTATCTTGTTTTATTAGAATCAGGCCCAAGCAAAAAATGTTTAAAGTTATAAATTAATTTATAGCATTTTTAGTAACATAATATCGCCACCCAATAATTATTAATTGAAGTTTTGAGGCTTTTGATAAGTCTAATTGCTTTTTAGAATAACTTGGAAAAATAATTTGATTAACCTTGGCTAAAATTTTAAATACTTGCTTTTGCATGATGTAAAATTAGTAAAACTTATTCTAGACTAAGTTCTACTAGATTACTTTTTTAAATGGATAAAATAATTTCAATAAAAATAAAAGCAAGTGTTATCATAATTTATAGTTTTTAAGGTTAATAAAATGAGTTAATTTTACTAATATTTTTTTAAGATATAGAATAAGTAATATTACTTCCAAGAGATTATAAAGAAATCTATGAATTTGAATATACTATTATAACTAAAAAAACAGATATAGTTTCAATATATTTTAATATACCTTAAATGAAGTTAATAAATGTAACTATAATAATATTAAATAGTTATAAACAGTAACATTTGTAGAGTGTTTTTTAAAGTATTTTTAAAATTGTAGCGGGTTTTTATTAAAAATATATTCAATTTTAGGCGTTTCATCTTTTTAAGTTTAAAAAATCAATAAGTAAGTAGCATAAAAAAGGCCGAACAATATATGCTCAGCCTTCTCGGTAAATTTTATGAATACCTTATTTTTTTAAGGTGATAACAATGACCCCATTTTTACCTTTGTCATGATACTTCTTAGTAGCACTTTCTCCTTTTAGGACTTTAAGGCTATCAATGGTGTCTGGATCAATATCGTTCATTTCTTTCTGAGTAATTTCTTTTCCGTCTAGAATATATAAAGGTGTTTTTTCTAAATCTATAAGTTTAGAAATGTTTTTTTCTTTTCTTTTAATTATAATAACGCCGTTAGCTCCTTTTTCTCCATAGTTTTGAATGGCTCCATCTCCTTTAACGACTTCAACTTTATCAATGTTATTTGGGTCGATATCATTCATTTCTTTTTTAGAGATTACTTTTCCATCAACTATAAACAATGGCTCTTTTTCATCTTTTGATGTTATTTTTACACCTTTAAGTACTCTTTTGTATTTCCCATCTTTAGTAATAAATACCATGTCTTCATCTGATTTTATGTTCTTATGAAATTTCTTAATGTGCAAGGAGTCACCATTTTTTATTATAAACTCATCTACTTGCACATCGCTATCATCTACGTCATCTGATGAAATTACAAACACATTATTTTCTGAATCAGAATGATTAATGTTATGTTTTTCCCCATCTTTAGTTATAAAAACCATATTGCTACTTTTTACGTTTCGTGCATTTCCAATAGAAATGTTTTTACCGTCATCATCTACCGAAATTTTTATAGGCTTAATAGATTCATTTGCTTCAATACTGTAATTAGCATTTGAAGTTTTTGAACTTAGATCAATTTTAATAGCCGTTATTTCGCCCTTGTCATTTCGTTTAATACCTTTTACTTTTAATGTAAGCCCTTCGTTTTTAAACTTTAATTTTAACTTCTCAAAGTCACTATCAGTAAAATCTTTTTTAATAATAACTTCAATAGAAGCGGTTTTGATTTCTTTAGTGATATCACTTTGGTTTTTTTTTAGTAATTCGTTTAAAGAATTTGTTTTTACGGGATCTAATGCATTCTCAATAATAACTTCCTTAGTATTAAAACTCATTAAGAACACTGCTAAAACTGGAATAACTAAAGTGTACTTTAATAGATTGATTTTTTTTGATTTTGATTTGTGTAACATAACGATTCGTTTTTTGATTAATGAATTATAAAAATTATTGGTTAAAGCCAATTGATGAGTTGGCATACTTGTTTTTAGTAATGTATATTGATAACTTTTTTTGCAGCTTGAGTAATTTATAGCAGTCTCGTCAGCAATAAACTCTAAGTTTTGTTTTAAATCTTTATTATAAAGCCAAATAACGGGGTTAAACCAAAATATAATACACGCTATTTGAGCTAATATAATATCAAGAGTATGATGTTGACGAACATGAACCTTTTCATGCGTAATAATCTGTTCTAGTTCAGTGTCACTAAATTTATCAGGATTATAAACGATGTAGTTAAAAAAAGAAAAAGGAGAAATATCTTTAGTTGTTTTTATAATCTTATAGGCTTCAGTCTTATTACTTTTGTTTTTTAATAAAATGGGTGTTAAAGATCTTAGTTGTAATATAAATCTAATGGCAAAAATAAGAACTCCTACAAGGTATGCATATGTTAAAAGAGCAACTAAATTAAAAGTATTATTAGTTTCAGTTTGTATGGTAGCATCCGCAAATACAAAACCCTCTAATGGCGTTACTGTCTGTTCAACATAAATAGGGATGACTATATACGGAATGAACATGGCAGCAATTAATCCAGCTAATAAAAACCATCTATTCTGATTAAAGAAGGTATCTCGTTCTAAAAAAACTTTATAGCACGTATAAAAAATCACAATAACGGCACTCGCTTTTAGTAAATATTCCATAATTATTTATTTTTTTCAATTAATGAAATAATCTCCTTAAGTTCCTCCACACTAATTTTCTCTTCCTTAGCAAAAAATGATACCATATTTTTATACGAGTTATTAAAATAATTGTCAATAGCCGTATTCATAAACCCTTTTCGATATTCTTCTTTACTAACAATAGGGTAGTATTGGTGCGTTTTTCCGTAGGCATGATACCCAACATACCTTTTATCTTCTAAATTTCTAATAATAGTAGATAAGGTATTATAATGTGGCTTGTCTTCTTTTATTTCTGCCAAAACATCTTTTACAAAGGCCTTTTCAAGCTTCCATAAAATATGCATAATTTCTTCTTCTTTATTAGTTAATTTTTCCATGGTATATTATTTTGTGCGTTACCTTTTAGGTCAGGCTATTCGCTATATCTCTGTTATGCTTAACTTATTTCAGTTTCTCATCACATACGTTACATCGTCGTAAACAAGTACCAAACTAATTTCGTAGATAAGCATAAAAAAGGATATCACTACTATCCTTAACGTAAAACAAACTTATAACTATTTTTATAGTTATACAACTAAAACTATAGTTATTTAACTAAATTTTAAGTTTTAAGTGGATAAAGTGATACCAATCTATTTTATAGTATTGAGTTATTTGTTGAAAAAAAAGACGTGTTTTGCACGTCTTTTTTATATCTTATGGGGGTATTATTTTGTAGTTGCAATGATGGCACCATCTTTTGCTTTATTTCCATACAAACTAATAGCGGTTTTAGGTTTTAAATCGTCAATAGCCTCCAGTTTGTTTTCGTCTGATAATTTTCTTAGCGTTTTAAAGTCAGATTCCTTACCATTAATAATAATTAATTTATCTATGTTGGGGTCATCCTTAAAATTAAATTTACTTGGTGTGTCTTCGCTTTCTGAATCAAAAAACCAAGACATACCATTTGAGTTCATTCCACTAGATTCAAACTGCTTTTTCATTTGTTCTCTTATTTGGTCAATCGTCATATTTTGTCCTTTAAAGAAAAATGAATTACCATCATCATTAAAAAAGTCATCAAAATTAAAGTTTCCAAATCCATTAAAATTTTGTCCAATTAATGAGTCATTTGAAAATCCGAATGGCATCATATAAGGTTGATTGAAAAATCCAAGGGTCCCATGTTCAGAGTTGCTTTGCGATATAAATAGTAAGCCATCTTTTCTTCCAAACGTTATTTGGGCAATTGGGATATTGCTTGAAATTTCACTCTCAGCTCTATTGTTAGTACTATCTTCCAAAGAAATTTTTAATCCTGTTAATTCGCCTAAATCATTACGTTCAATATTGCTAAACGTTGCGGTAATTCCGTTTTCATTCAGCATACTCTTTATATCTTCAAAATCTTTTAATGTTGTTGATTTATCGATAGTTACTATAACATTTGATTTACTGTCCACCTTGTGAGTTAAAGAAACCTTGGTGGTTTTGTGCGCAAAGCCTTTAAAAGAAATAGTACATATAGCCATGACTATTACTAAGCCTAATCCGATTTTTAAAACATTTTTAGATTTCATAATTTTATATTTTAAATATTCAATTAAAATTATTACATAAAATAATGGCCTAAAAAAGTTTAACTAAACTTTAAAGCAAAAAAGGATTGTTATGTTAATAAATGTGAATTTTTTATTATAATAAAATTTTTGAAATACTATCTTCGTAAAAAAGAATTTTTATGAGCATCCTTTTAGTTGTTTCAGGTTTTATTTTATTGGTAATAGGAGGTGAGTATTTGGTTAGGTCATCTGTTGCATTATCTTTTAAGTTTAACATTTCTAAAATGGTTATTGGTATGACGGTTGTTTCTTTTGCGACCTCTGTACCAGAATTGCTGGTAAGTGTGCAAGCCGCTCTTAAAGGGTCTCCGGCTATAGCTATAAATAATGTAATAGGTTCAAATATTGCAAATATTGGGTTAGTATTAGGTTTAATAGCTATGGTAGGTTCTATTGTGGTCGATAAATCATTCTACAAAATGAATTGGCCCATACTCATTATATTTTCTTTAGTCTTATATTATTTTCTTAAAAATGATAGCATATTGAGTTTTTTAGAAGGCCTTATTTTATTTATTGGCCTAATAATGTTTGTTGTTTTTTTGATAAAAAACACAAGAGAAGATGAGGTTTCAGAAGAAGTAGATGATACGCTCGCTGTTATTTCTAATTTCAAAATTTTTATTTGGTTATTAATTGGAGGCTTGGCACTATATTATGGAAGTGAATGGTTAGTAGAAGGTGCTAAAAAAGTAGCATTGTCAATAGGCGTGAGCGAGGCTGTAATAGGGGTGTCTTTAATTGCAATAGGAACAAGTGTTCCTGAGTTAGCGGCATCAATTATAGCTGTAGTAAAACAAGAAAAAGCAATTTCATTAGGAAATTTAATAGGCTCAAATATTTTTAATATTGGATCTGTGTTAGGTTTAACAGCTATGATTAAACCAATTCCAATAACTGAATCACAAATACTTTCAAATGATATTTTTTGGATGTTAGGCTTTGCCTTTATTTTGTTTCCAATGATTTTTGTGAAAAAGAAATTTGAGATTGATAGACTAAAAGGGTTCTTACTAATATTGGGGTACAGTATCTTTATGGTTTTGATTTTTGCTAAAAACTAGGGTAATACATCATAATAAAAAAGGCTACCATTATGGTAGCCTTTTTTATTATGAACAAATTTATTGTACTATTTAATTATTAAACTTTAGCAGATTTAACCGTTTTAATAATTCTAGCAGCAATTTTATATGGGTCACCGTTTGAAGCAGGACGTCTGTCTTCTAACCAACCTTTATATCCTTTTTGAACCGCAATAATAGGAATACGAATTGAAGCTCCTCTATCTGAAACTCCCCAAGAGAAATCAGTGATAGCAGCCGTTTCGTGTAAACCAGTTAGACGTTGGTCGTTAAATTCTCCGTAAACAGAAATGTGTTCATCTACCACAGGACGGAAAGCTTCACAAATTTTAGCATAAACTTCTTTGTCTCCGCACGTTCTTAATGTACTGTTAGAGAAGTTAGCATGCATACCAGAACCATTCCAATCTAAATCTCTTCCAAGTGGTTTTGGGTGATATTCAATATAATATCCATACTTTTCTGTTAATCGATCTAATAAATATCTAGCAACCCAAATTTCGTCACCAGCTTTTTTAGCGCCTTTAGCAAATAACTGGAATTCCCATTGCCCGCAAGCAACTTCTTGGTTAATACCTTCAAAGTTTAATCCAGCTTGAATACATAAATCAGCATGTTCTTCAACTAAATCTCTACCATGCGTGTTTAAACCACCAACAGAGCAATAGTACATGCCTTGTGGTGCAGGATATCCACCTCTAGGAAACCCAAGAGGTAATTCTGTTTGAACATCCATAATAAAATATTCTTGTTCAAAACCAAACCAGAAATCATCATCCTCATCATCAATTGTTGCGCGTCCATTAGATACGTGAGGTGTTCCATCTGCATTCATAACTTCCGTCATAACTAAATAGCCATTAACACGTTCTGGATCTGGGTAAATTGCAACAGGAATTAATAAACAATCAGAAGATCCACCTTCAGCTTGTCTTGTTGATGAACCATCAAAAGACCAGTTTCCTATTTCTTCTAAAGTTCCTTTAAAGTTTTCATGGTCTTCAACTTTAGTTTTACTTCTCATGTTTTGAGTTGGATAGTATCCATCCAACCAAATGTATTCTAATTTAATTTTTGCCATAATAAATGTTTTATGATTTCTTTAATAATTACACAAATATAATTTTTTATAAATAACATGTATTTTTATAAGGGTATTTTTAAAAATGTATATGTTATTTTTATTTAAACCCTATTTTTTACGCCCTTATTTTAAATAAAGCACATTTTTTTATTTAATTATTAAAAAATCACTAATGCTAAATTTTCAATTTTAAATGATTATATTCGTTATGAAACTCAGTTTTCTAAAAAATAAGGTACTTTAATTAATAATTTAATAAAATGTCAACACTACGGTTTTTTGCTATTAAAGAGTCACTTAAACACAAACCACTATTCATTGAAGAAAAGGAACGTCATTCCGTTTTGTTTGGTGAAAATGTTTTTAATGAAAACACCATGCGTCAATATTTAACAAAAGATGCTTATAAAGGTGTTACGGATGCTATTAAAAAAAGTAAGAAAATAGATAGGAATATTGCCGATCAAGTAGCATCATCTATGAAAGATTGGTCTTTATCAAAAGGTGTAACGCATTATACGCACTGGTTTCAACCATTAACTGGAGCTACTGCAGAAAAACATGATGCTTTTTTTGAAACTATTGGAGGCGGAATGGCTATAGAGAAATTTGGAGGTAGTCAATTAGTGCAACAAGAACCAGATGCTTCAAGTTTTCCAAGTGGAGGCATAAGAAACACATTCGAAGCTAGAGGTTATACAGCCTGGGACCCTACTTCTCCTGCTTTTATATATGGTACAACGTTATGTATTCCTACTATTTTTGTGGCGTATACAGGTGAAGCTTTAGATTATAAAACCCCCTTGTTACGGGCTCTTCAAGCGATAGATGCTGCTGCAACTGATGTTTGTAAATATTTTGATAAAAATGTAAAAAAGGTAACCTCTTCTTTAGGTTGGGAGCAAGAATATTTTTTAGTAGATAAAATGTTGGCAGCCAGTAGACCGGATATTATTTTAACTGGTAGAACGCTACTTGGGCATTCTTCAGCCAAAGGGCAACAGTTAGACGATCATTATTTTGGTTCTATTCCTAGCAGAGCATTAAGTTTTATGCGCGATTTAGAAAATGAGTGTATGTTATTGGGAATTCCTGTTAAAACACGTCATAATGAAGTAGCTCCGAATCAATTTGAGTTGGCACCTATTTATGAAGAAGCTAATTTAGCTGTCGATCATAATGCATTATTAATGGATATTATGGGGCGTGTTGCATCTCGTCATGATTTAAAAGTTTTATTACATGAAAAACCATTTGCTGGAATAAATGGCTCAGGAAAGCATAATAATTGGTCCCTTTCTACAGATACAGGTATTAATTTATTAGGTCCAGGAAAAACGCCAATGAGTAACTTACAGTTTTTAACTTTTTTTATTAATACAATTAAGGCGGTTCATGATAACGAAGAATTATTAAGAGCAGCCATTGCATCGGCAAGTAATGATCATAGGCTAGGTGCCAACGAAGCACCCCCGGCTATTATTTCCGTTTTTATAGGGGAGCAATTAACAAAGGTTCTTGCGGAATTAGAAGGCGTAACCAAAGGAAAATTATCGCCAGAAGAAAAAACCGATTTAAAATTGAATGTGGTTGGGAAGATTCCAGATGTATTATTGGATAATACTGATAGAAACAGAACATCTCCTTTTGCATTTACTGGTAATAAATTTGAGTTTAGAGCTGTTGGGTCTTTAGCGAACTGTGGTAACCCAATGACGGTTTTAAACACCATTGTGGCTAAGCAATTAAAAGATTTTAAATATGAAGTAGATGCTTTAATGGTTAAAAAAGACTTGAAGAAAGACGAAGCTATTTTTAATATTTTGAGAGAATATATTAAAGCGTCCAGAAATATTTTATTTGAAGGAAATGGGTATAGTGATGCTTGGGAAAAAGAAGCAAAAAAACGTGGGCTAAGTAATAATAAAACTACACCTGAAGCATTAAAGGCGAGAGTTTCTGTTAAAACAATAGCCTTATTTGAAGAAATGAAAGTGATGAGTAAAATTGAAATGAAGGCGCGTTATGAGATAGAAATGGAAGACTATATCATGCGAATTCAAATTGAAGGGCGTGTTTTAGGTGATATTGCGCGTAATCATATAGTTCCTACTGCTGTTAAATATCAAAATACATTAATAAAAAATGTGCAAGGTTTAAAGGATATTTTTGAAGAAAAATATAAATCTGTATCAAAAGAACAGATAAATTTAATTGAAGAAATTTCAAATCATATAGAAGCCATAAATGCTGAGGTTATAAAAATGACTAATGAGCGCAAATCTGCCAACAGCATTGATGACATTGAGAAAAAGGCTCATGCATATTGTTTTAAGGTAAAACCTTTATTTGATGATATACGTTATCATTGTGATAAACTAGAATTATTGGTTGATGATGAAATTTGGCCGTTAACAAAGTATCGTGAGCTGTTGTTTACTAGATAATAATTTATTTTTATAAAAGACCTGTTAATCAGGTCTTTTTTTGTTAATAATCAGTAATAAAAAGTTGATGTAAAAAGTAAACAATGCTTACTTTTGCATTTTAAAAAAACAATTTATATTAATGAGTCAAGAGATAAGTAAACGTTATGCGTTGCGAGGTGTTTCTGCATCAAAAGAAGATGTTCATAATGCAATAAAAAACGTTGATAAAGGATTGTTTCCTCAAGCATTTTGTAAAATTGTTCCAGACTATTTAACGAATGATGATGATTATTGTTTGATTATGCATGCCGATGGTGCTGGTACAAAATCTTCTTTAGCTTATATGTATTGGAAAGAGACTGGAGATCTTTCTGTTTGGAAAGGCATAGCACAAGACGCATTAATAATGAATATTGATGATTTATTATGTGTTGGCGCTGTAGATAATATTATGTTGTCGTCAACCATTGGAAGAAATAAAAATTTAATATCTGGAGATGTTATTTCATCCATAATAAATGGAACCGAAGCCCTTATTCAAGAGTTGAAAGCCTTTGGAGTAACAATTCATTCAGCTGGTGGTGAAACAGCGGATGTTGGTGATTTAGTTAGAACAATTATTGTTGATTCGACAGTGACGGCTCGAATGAAACGTTCTGATGTGATTGATAACGCTAATATAAAAGTAGGTGATGTTATTGTCGGGTTGTCATCTTCTGGTCAGGCAACCTATGAGAAATCTTATAACGGTGGAATGGGGAGTAATGGCTTAACTTCTGCTAGGCATGATGTATTTAGTAAATATTTAGCTGAGAAATATCCAGAAAGTTTTGATGCATCTGTACCATCAGATTTGGTGTATTCAGGGAATATAAAATTAACAGATACTGTAAAAGATTCACCAATTGATGCTGGACAGTTAGTGTTGTCACCAACCAGAACGTATGCACCGATTATAAAAGAAATTTTATCAAAATATAATAGTGAATCAATTCATGGAATGGTGCATTGCTCTGGTGGTGCCCAAACTAAGATTCTTCATTTTATAAACAATCTGCATATTATAAAAGACAATATGTTTCCTGTGCCTCCTTTGTTTAAATTGATACAAGAACAATCAAAAACAGATTGGAAAGAAATGTATCAAGTATTTAATTGTGGTCACAGAATGGAGTTGTATGTATCTCCTGAAATAGCCCAAAATATTATTGAAATATCAGAATCTTTTAATGTTGAAGCTCAAATAATTGGAAAAGTTGAGGCGTCAGAAGAAAAAACACTTACAATAAAAAGTGAGTTTGGAGAGTTTAAATATTAATTTTTTATCGAACAGTATGAAATGGAATAATATTTGATAAAAAAATAAATTTTAATTTACGACCACTAACCAAATGAAAAAAATCCTCATCATTCCTTTTTATTTATCATTCCAATTATTAATAGCACAACCGTCATCTTTGTTTCTTAGAAATAACACAAAAAAAATTAGTAATGAAATAAGACCAGAATGGAAACAGAACACGAAAGTGGGTGTTGATTTAAGTGAAGTGACTTTTTCAAATTGGAACGCTGGAGGTAGTAATTCGGTGGCTGCTTTGTTTAATTCTGCAACAAACTTTGATTATAAGGATAAATACTTTTCATGGAAAAACTCACTTGTTACAAGATATGGTCTAAATAAACAGCAAGACAAAGAGTTAAGAAAGACTGAAGATTTAATAGAAATTAATTCAAATATTGGGTATAAGCCAGATAGTTTGTCGAACTGGTATTATTCGGCAAGGTTAAATTTTAAGACCCAATTTACGAATGGATATAAATATCCTGATACTGATAGTCCGATTTCAAAATTTATGGCGCCTGGTTACTTGTTTTTTGGTGGTGGTATGGAATATGCTAAAAATAGAGAAGACCTATCTTTTTATCTATCTCCAATGACATTAAAAACCACTTTTGTATTGGATAAAGAGTTGGCAGATTCTGGGGCATTTGGTGTAGATCCTGCGGTGTTAGATGATGAAGGAAATGTTATTATTGAGGGAAAACGCATTCAGAAGGAAGTAGGTATTTTGATTACAAATAGCTATGAAATGGAAGTTGTTGAAAATATTACTTTAAAACATTTAGTCAGTTTATACACGGATTATATTAACAGCTTTGGAAATGTTGATGTAGATTGGCAGATTAACTTTGATTTTAAGGTGAATCATTTTATTAAAGCTACTTTTGGATCACATCTTAGGTATGACGACGATGTTAAAACTACGAAGCCTTCGGATATAGAAGGAGAGTTTGATGAAGCTGGTGCTAAAACACAATGGAAGCAGTTTTTGGGAATAGGATTTGCATTAGACTTCTAAAAATTGAATCAAAATTTAATTTAAAAAAATTGTTAACTTTTTTATGTTAATAAATTTTTAAAAATCTTAAAATCAATGTATTAGGTTTTTTTCTTGTAAACTTTATGATTTTTGTTAGGTTTTAGGTGTAACTTTTTTACGTTATTTGTTATACCTAAAATTAAAACTTAAACTATAATCAATGCCTGTAGAAACTCAATCCCTCAAACAATCAACAACATACACACAAGAAGAAGCATTTGAAGCCTCGTTAAGCTATTTTAAAGGAGACGATTTAGCTGCTCGTGTTTGGATAAATAAATATGCCTTAAAAGATTCTCAGGGTAATTTATATGAATTAACACCTAACGACATGCATCGTCGTATTGCTAAAGAAATTGCACGCATAGAAACTCGGTATCCAAATCCACTATCAGAAGAAGACGTTTTTAACTTAATTAAAGACTTTAAATATATTGTGCCGCAAGGAAGTCCAATGGCAGGTATTGGAAACCCTTACCAAACAGCATCACTTTCTAATTGTTTTGTTATTGGTAACTCTGGAGAATCAGATTCTTATGGAGGTATTATGAAGATTGATCAAGAACAAGTGCAACTAATGAAACGCCGTGGAGGTGTTGGTCACGATTTATCACATATTCGCCCTAAAGGATCTCCAGTAAAAAACTCAGCGTTAACCTCCACAGGGATTGTTCCTTTTATGGAACGCTATTCGAATTCTACGCGTGAAGTCGCACAAGATGGTCGTCGTGGTGCTTTAATGTTATCAGTGTCCATTAATCATCCAGATTCTGAAGATTTTATTGATGCAAAATTAGAACAAGGGAAGGTAACGGGTGCTAACGTATCTGTGCGAATCGATGATGCGTTTATGAAAGCAGTAAAATCAGATGGCGCTTATACACAGAAATATCCTATATTCAGTAAAGAACCTAAATATTCGCAGTCTGTTAAGGCAACGAGTATTTGGAAAAAAATAATACATAACGCTTGGAAATCTGCAGAACCGGGTATTTTATTTTGGGACACGATTATCAATGAATCTGTGCCAGATTGTTACGCGGATTTAGGTTATAAAACGGTCTCAACCAACCCATGTGGAGAAATTCCTTTATGTCCCTATGATTCTTGTCGTTTGCTAGCTATTAATTTATTTTCTTATGTAGAAAAACCATTTACAAAAGACGCTGTTTTTAATTTTAAGTTGTTTAAAAAACACGTGGCAGCGGCGCAACGTATTATGGATGATATTATTGATTTAGAACTTGAAAAAATTGATGTTATCATCGAAAAAATTGACTCAGATCCAGAATTAGATGATGTAAAAGCCACTGAAAGAAACCTATGGTTAAATATTAAAAAGAAAGCTGAAGAGGGGCGTAGAACAGGTATTGGTATTACAGCTGAAGGGGATATGTTGGCCGCTTTAGGAATTAAATATGGGAGTAAAGAAGGGAATTCTTTTTCGTTAGAAGTTCATAAAACATTATGTATTGAAGCCTATCGGGCATCAGTTTATGCAGCTAAAGATCGTGGTGCTTTTGCAATTTTTGATATTGAACGCGAAAAAAATAATCCATTTATTCAGCGAATAAAAAATGAAGATGAGAAATTGTATTATGACATGTTGGAATATGGTCGTCGTAATATAGCCTTGTTAACTATTGCTCCAACAGGGACAACAAGTTTAATGACACAAACATCATCAGGAATTGAACCTGTATTCATGCCAGTTTACAAACGTAGACGCAAGGTAAATCCAAATGATAAAAATGTTCGAATAGATTTTGTTGATGAAGTTGGTGATTCCTGGGAAGAATATGTGGTTTTCCATCATCGATTTAAACAATGGATGGAGGTAAATGGTATTGATGTTTCTAAAAAGTTTACTCAAGAAGAGTTAGATGTTTTAATAAAAAAATCACCGTATTATAAAGCCACGTCGAATGATGTAGATTGGTTAAGTAAAGTTAGTATGCAAGGAGCGATTCAAAAGTGGGTAGATCATTCCATTAGTGTAACTATTAACTTGCCTAACGATGCTACCGAAGAACTGGTTGGGGACTTGTACTTAAAAGCTTGGGAGGTAGGATGTAAAGGTGTAACGGTATATCGTGATGGTTCGCGTTCTGGCGTATTATTATCAAATGACGAAGAAAAGGAAGAAAAACATCAAGAATTATTAACTGTTTTCCCTACTAAAAGACCAGAGGTATTAGAGGCAGATGTTGTGCGCTTTCAAAATAGTAAAGAAAAATGGATTGCTTTTATTGGATTGATAGATGATAAACCATACGAAATCTTTACTGGTTTAGCTGATGATGAGGACGGTATTTTAATACCACGTTGGGTTGTTAATGGACTTATAATAAAAAGTAGAAATGAAGATGGAAGTTCACGTTATGATTTTCAATACCAAAACAAACGGGGATACAAAACAACGATAGAAGGACTTTCGCATAAATTTAACCCAGAGTTTTGGAATTATGCGAAGTTAATATCCAGTACACTTCGACATGGAATGCCTATCGATAAAATTGTAGATTTAATTAATAGTTTGCAATTAGATAGCGAGTCCATTAACACATGGAAAAATGGTGTTGTTAGAGCTTTAAAGCGATACGTAGCCGATGGGACTCACGCTAAAGGTCATGTGTGCGATAGCTGTAAATCTGAAAATTTAATCTATCAAGAAGGATGTTTAACCTGCAAAGATTGTGGGTCTTCGAAATGCGGATAATTATTAAAGCATTTTTTTATTATAAAGAGGAAGTTTAATAGCTTCCTTTTTGTTTTATATTTTTTCATAGATGACGTTATCTTAAATATTATTTTTTGGTTCATAATTCGAACGGGCTATAGATATTGAAAATTCATAAATTATTGTACTTTTGTGTCTCAACTTAATAAGGTAAATGTTAGAGAAATTACAAATAGTTAAGCAACGTTTTGATGAGGTGAGTGATTTAATTATTCAGCCAGATATCATCATGGATCAAAAGCGTTATGTAGCTTTAAATAAGGAATATAAAGATTTAAAAGTTCTTGTTGAAAAGCGAGAAGAATATCAATCATTATTAGATAATTTATCTGAAGCTGAGGGCATTATATCCGACGGAAGTGATCCTGAAATGGTTGAAATGGCTAAAATGCAATATGATGAAGTAAAGGAGAGAATTCCTAAGCTTGAAGACGAAATAAAATTTCTTTTAATACCAAAAGATCCTGAAGACACTAAAAATGCGGTAGTAGAATTACGAGCAGGAACAGGTGGCGATGAGGCGAGTATTTTTGCAGGAGATTTATTTAGAATGTACACAAAATATTGTGAAGGTAGAGGATGGAAAGTTGATACTGTAGATTTTAGTGAAGGTACTAATGGAGGTTTTAAAGAGATTCAGTTTGAAGTCACTGGAGAAGATGTTTACGGAACTCTGAAATTTGAAGCTGGCGTGCATCGTGTACAACGTGTGCCGCAAACTGAAACTCAAGGGCGTGTTCATACAAGTGCTGCAACAGTAATGGTGTTTCCAGAAGCAGAAGAATTTGATGTTGAAATTAATCCGAAAGAAGTAAGGATTGACTTTTTCTGTTCATCTGGTCCTGGTGGACAGTCTGTAAATACAACCTATTCAGCCGTGCGTTTAACACATATTCCAACGGGTTTAGTGGCTCAATGTCAAGATCAAAAGTCCCAACATAAAAATAAAGAGAAAGCCTTTAAAGTATTGCGTTCGCGTTTATATGATATGGAACTTGCCAAGAAGAATGAAGAAGATGCCGCTAAGCGTGGTTCTATGGTTACCTCTGGAGATAGAAGTGCTAAAATTAGAACCTATAATTATCCACAAGGACGCGTTACCGATCATAGAATTGGTTTAACTCTATACGATTTGTCTAATATAGTAAATGGCGATATTCAAAAAATAATTGACGAATTACAATTAGCTGAAAATACTGAGAAATTGAAAGCTAGTGATGATGTAATTTAAAAATATCTAGCCTCTTTACAGAGGCTTTTTTTAATATGACAACAAACCAACTCATATCAGAAATTCACAAGAAAAAATCCTTTCTTTGTATAGGATTAGATGTTGATTTAAATAAAATACCAAAGCATCTTTTAGAAAAAGAAGACCCTATATTTGAATTTAATAAAGCTATTATCGCTGCCACACATCGTTTATGTGTTGCTTATAAGCCTAATACTGCGTTTTACGAAGCTTATGGGATTAAAGGTTGGAGAGCTTTAGAGAAAACAATAAATTACCTTAATGAAAACCATCCTGAAATCTTTACAATAGCTGATGCAAAACGTGGTGATATTGGCAACACCAGTAGGATGTATGCCAAAGCCTTTTTTGAAGATTTAGAGTTTGATAGTATAACGGTAGCACCTTATATGGGAAAAGATTCAGTAGAACCTTTTTTAGCGTTTAAAAATAAACATACCGTTCTTCTGGCTTTAACGTCGAATGAAGGAGCTTTTGATTTTCAAACGAAAACTGTTGAAGGCAAAGAACTTTACAAAACAGTTTTAGAAACATCTAAAGCTTGGAAAAATTCGGAAAACTTAATGTATGTGGTTGGAGCTACAAAAGCTGAATATTTAGCAGACATTAGACAAATTATTCCCGATAATTTTTTACTGGTTCCTGGCGTTGGTGCACAAGGTGGTAATTTGCAAGAAGTATGCAATTATGGAATTAATAAACATATTGGTCTACTTATTAATTCATCAAGAGGTATTATTTACGCATCCGATAAGGAGGATTTTGCAGCCGTAGCTGCTCTTAAAAGCTCGGAATTACAACAACAGATGCAAGAGATTATAAATAACTTAATCAAATGTTTCTGAATAATCAGAATCATTTGATTCCTCATTGTTTTTGGAGTATGTATTAATACTCTCAGTAAATTCTAATTCCGTATTAGTAATTATTTTACCAATTCTACAATTATGTGCGCTCATGCGTTCTTTTTATATAAAATACGTGCGCTAAGGTGAATTAGATGTAATGTAAAAGTTAAAATAATAATAATTTTTTAGCGAGTAATTATTTCACTTTCTAGAAAGATAATTTAATCTTTGAAGTTTGTTAAGAAGTTTTATGGCTTTAAATTCAGAAATATCACTTAAAGCACTATCTGTTTGACGTACATTATATGCTTCCTCCATAAGCTGTTTATAGCGCTTATTAAGTTTGTCTTGGTCGGCTTTTATAATGTTAATTCTATTCATAGAGTCTCTGAATAACAGACTCTTAAATATACATTTTTTATTTAAAAAATGTAAAAGAATAATGGATTTTTATAATGTAAACGAAAATGTTAGTCTTGTAATGCGAATACTTTTTTTAATAAATCGGTTGTTCTAGAAGAAATTTTAGTTCTTATATCTTTTTCTTCTACTGCAATCATGGTATAAACACCTTTAAGGGCTTCTTTAGTAACGTAATCTGTTAAATCAGGATTAACATCAGATGCAAAGGGTATGGCATTGTATTTATTTATAAGATTATTCCAAATTTGATCGGCTCCAACTTTACTAAATGAATTTTTAATGACGGGGTTAAATTTATCATATAACGCGGTTTGTGTTTTACCTGTTAAATAACTTGTTGCAGCATCATCATTACCCAGAAGTATATTTTTAGCATCTGTAAAGGTTATACCCTTAACGGCATCTATAAATATTGGTGTTGCTTCTTTAACGGCATCTTCAGCAGCTCTATTAAGTACTTTCAAACCTTCATCAGCTAAACTACCTAAGCCAATATCTCGCAATCCTTTATCAACTTTTTGTAATTCATCTGGTAAAAGAATTTTTACTAAATCATTTTTAAAAAAGCCATCTGTTTGGGTAAGTTTACTTACTTGTTTATCAATTCCAAAATCCAATGCTTGACGCAGACCTGCTGCTATATCGGCATTACTTAAAACACTCCCATCGCCTTGAGGCAGTTGGTTGACTACTTGTTGAAGTTCTGCACAGGCAGTTAAATTTAAAATTAATATTAAGGCTAAAGCTTTTTTAAACATAACAATGGTTTTACATATAATGAACAAATATAAGATATACAAATGAGAGTTTCTTTAATTTATTTTTTGCTCAGGAAGCCAAGAATTTTTCTTAATTAAGAAAAAATCAAAGTTTTATTATTGTAAACCATTACTTTTCTATTAATATGTAATTTTATAGCGTTTGATAGTACAATTTTTTCTAAATCACGACCTTTTGAAATTAAATCCTCAATAGAATGTGTATGTGATACGCTTGTTACATCCTGTTCAATAATAGGTCCCGCATCCAATTCTTCAGTGACGTAATGACTTGTAGCACCAATAATTTTTACACCCCTCTTATAGGCAGAATGATAAGGCTTTGCACCAACAAATGCGGGTAAAAAGGAGTGGTGTATATTAATAATCTTATTTGGGTATTTATCAATCAATGTTTCAGAAACAATTTGCATATATCTGGCTAAAACTATAAAATCTATCTTATGATGGGTTAATAGTTCCAGTTGTTGTTGTTCTGCTTCCTTTTTAGTGTCTTTTGTAACAGGAATGTGATAAAAAGGTATCTTAAAACTATTAGCTATGGGTTTTAAATCTAAATGGTTACTCAATATAAACGGAATTTCTAAAAATAGTTCACCTGAATTATAGCGTCCTAAAATATCATACAAACAATGGTCGTACTTTGAAACAAACAAAGCCATTCTTGGTTTTTTGTCTGAAGCATACATACGCCATTTTATTTCGAATTGGTCAACTAATGAATTTTTAAAAAGCAGTTTAAAGTCTTCAATAGAAAAAGTAGTTATATCAAACTCACTTTCAAGTCTCATAAAAAAGATGTTTTGCTCTCTATCTACGTGCTGATCTATATAAACAATATTTCCGCCATTATTTGCAATAAAATTTGTAATCGAAGCAATAATATTCGATCGATCATTGCAGTACATTAATAGGGTAATTTTATTCATAACGATACCAAATGTTTAGGGTTTAAAATTAACCAAAAAAACAGAAGAAAGAATAGATGTTATAATTTTAGATAATTAAAGATAAATAATGTATTTTTTTGAATATTCCTTAAATTGCAGGACAAAAAACAGATATTTTTATTAATGAAACAAATCGCACCTTATAAACCAAAACATAAAATTCGTATTGTAACAGCTGCATCATTGTTTGATGGTCATGATGCATCTATCAATATTATGCGTAGAATCATTCAGTCAACCGGTGTTGAAGTGATTCATTTAGGGCATGACAGAAGCGTTGAGGAGGTTGTTAATACGGCTATTCAAGAAGATGTTAATGCTATTTGCTTAACCTCCTATCAAGGCGGGCATAATGAATATTTTAAGTTTATGTTTGATCTGCTTAAAGAAAAAGGGGCCGATCATATTAATATTTTTGGTGGTGGTGGTGGTGTTATTCTTCCTTCTGAAATAAAAGAATTGATGGATTATGGGATTTCACGTATCTATTCACCAGACGACGGTCGAGAAATGGGCTTACAAGGAATGATTAATGATTTAGTTAAAAGATCAGATTTTGCCATTGGCGATTCGTTAGATATTGACATTAAAAAGTTACCAAATAAGAATCCTAAAGATATTGCTCGTGTTATTTCTTCGGCTGAAAATTTCCCAGAAGTATCTAAAAGTGTAATTGAGAGTATACATAAGAAGAACAAAAATTCAAAAACACCTGTTTTAGGAATCACTGGAACTGGAGGTGCAGGGAAATCGTCCTTAGTTGATGAGTTAGTTAGACGGTTTTTAAGTGACTTTCCAACAAAAACAGTTGGTATCGTTTCTGTTGATCCTTCAAAAAGAAAAACGGGTGGGGCACTTTTGGGTGATAGAATTAGAATGAATGCCATTAATAATTCACGGGTTTATATGCGCAGTTTGGCAACACGCCAGTCGAATTTAGCTCTATCAAAATATGTTAATGAAGCGGTTGAAGTTTTAAAAGCAGCAGAGTTTGATTTAATTATACTGGAGACGTCTGGAATAGGCCAATCAGATACCGAAATTATTGAACACAGTGATGTATCCTTGTATGTAATGACTCCTGAGTTTGGTGCAGCCACACAATTAGAGAAAATTGATATGCTTGATTTTGCAGATTTGGTAGCCATTAATAAATTTGACAAGCGAGGTTCTTTAGATGCCTTAAGAGATGTGAAAAAGCAATATATGCGTAATCACAATCTTTGGGATGTGTCTCAGGACAATCTGCCTGTTTACGGAACCATAGCCTCTCAGTTTAATGATCCAGGAATGAATACGTTATATAAAACGGTTATAGATAAAATAGTTGAAAAAACGGAAGCAGCGTTAGCGTCAAACTATACTATTTCCAACGAAATGAGTGAGAAGATTTTTGTTATTCCTCCTTCAAGAACGCGATATCTTTCTGAGATATCTGAAAACAATCGTGCTTATGATAAAAAAGTAAATGAACAAGTAGACGTTGCTCAAAAACTTTACGGAATTTATAAAACCTTGGAATCTGTACTTAATGTCAATGCAAGTGAAACGAAGCAATTTCTTTTAGATAAGTATGGATTAAATAGTGATGAGATTCTTAAGGAAACGGATAACAATAACAAAGACTTTGTTAAAATGCTTATTAGTGAATTCGACCGTGTTAAACTTAATTTTAATCCTTTTAATTGGGAAATAATTACAGGGTGGGAAGACAAAGTAAAGAAATATAAAAACCCGATCTATTCTTTTAAAGTTCGAAATAAAGAAATAAAAATTGAGACGCATACAGAATCATTATCACATGTTCAAATTCCTAAGGTGGCCTTGCCAAAATATCAAGCTTGGGGTGATATTTTAAGATGGGTTTTACAAGAAAATGTTCCTGGCGAATTCCCCTTTACTTCTGGACTCTATCCATTTAAAAGAACTGGCGAAGATCCTGCCAGAATGTTTGCAGGGGAAGGCGGTCCTGAGCGCACAAATAAACGGTTTCATTATGTGAGTGAAGGCTTGCCAGCAAAACGTTTGTCGACGGCGTTCGATAGTGTAACGCTTTATGGTAATGATCCCGATTTAAGGCCAGATATTTATGGTAAAATAGGCAATGCTGGTGTTTCTATTTGTTGTTTAGATGATGCTAAAAAACTATATTCTGGTTTTAATTTAGCGGATGTTATGACATCGGTAAGCATGACAATTAATGGGCCAGCACCGATGTTATTAGGGTTTTTTATGAATGCCGCTATTGATCAACAATGTGAGATTTATATTAAAGAGAATGGTCTAGAAAAGGAAGTTGAATCAAAGATTGAAAAACTTTATAAAGGTAAAGAACGACCTAAATATCATGGCGAATTACCAAAATCAAATAATGGTTTGGGATTAATGTTGCTTGGTGTTACTGGCGATCAGGTGCTCCCAAAAGATGTCTATCAAACTATTAGGACAAAAACAATAGCGCAAGTAAGAGGAACGGTTCAGGCAGATATTTTAAAAGAGGATCAAGCACAAAACACTTGTATTTTCTCAACTGAGTTTGCCCTTCGCTTAATGGGTGATGTGCAAGAATATTTTATTGAAAATAATGTTCGTAATTTTTATTCGGTGTCTATTTCAGGTTATCATATTGCTGAAGCAGGAGCAAACCCTATTACACAGTTGGCTTTAACATTATCTAACGGTTTTACCTACGTAGAGTATTACTTGAGTAGAGGTATGGATATTAATAAATTTGGTCCAAATTTATCCTTCTTCTTCTCAAATGGTATCGACCCAGAATATGCCGTAATAGGTCGTGTAGCACGTAAAATTTGGGCAAAAGCCATGAAGCTTAAATATGGCGCCAATGAACGTGCTCAAATGTTGAAGTATCATATTCAAACCTCTGGACGTAGTTTACATGCCCAGGAAATTGATTTTAATGATATTCGTACCACGCTTCAAGCATTGTATGCTATCTATGATAACTGTAATTCGTTGCATACAAATGCCTATGATGAAGCAATTACAACTCCTACAGAAGAATCTGTAAGACGAGCTATGGCAATCCAGCTAATTATTAATAAAGAATTAGGTTTAGCAAAAAACGAAAATCCTATTCAGGGTTCTTTTATTATTGAAGAATTAACAGATTTGGTTGAAGAAGCTGTTTTACTTGAATTTGACAGGATTACTGAACGCGGCGGTGTTTTAGGGGCTATGGAAACCATGTATCAGAGAAGTAAGATACAAGAAGAAAGTTTGTATTATGAAACCTTAAAGCATAATGGAGACTTTCCTATTGTTGGAGTCAATACATTTTTAAGTAGTAAAGGTTCACCAACTATTTTACCCAAAGAAGTGATTCGTGCAACCGATGAAGAAAAACAACTTCAAATTAAAACCTTAAATAATCTGCATAAAGTAAATGATACAGAAAGTTTATTAATGGAATTACAAAATAAAGCCATTCATAATGAAAATATTTTTGAAGCATTAATGGAAGTTTGTAAAGTTTGTTCTTTAGGTCAAATAACCCAAGCTCTATTTGAGGTGGGAGGGCAGTATAGAAGAAACATGTAAATTAATTGTTAATAGATATTCAAATATATTTTTCACTTTAATTTGATAAAACTACCAATATTTATGTTTATAAGTTTGCCGTTTTATGCCTACAATTAAATACAACAATATTTTTAGTGTTACGCTTCTGAATTCTATTTCACCACTATCAAAATCAGTTCAAACATTTTTGTCAAAAAGAATGATTTCTATACATCATAAAAAAGGAGATTGTATTGTAAAAGAAGGAGATATTTTTGATAGACTTTATATTATCAGAAAAGGTTTGGTGCGTGGGTTTTTTTAATTACGAGAAAAAAGAGATTACGACTTGGGTTAGTGTAGATAGTGAAATGGTAACGTCAATATCTGGGTATTTTAAGAATGGACCTGCATTAGAGAATATGCAATGTCTAGAATAGACCTATACAGAGAGCTTAAGTTATGATGATATGCATTATGCTTTTGAGAATTTTAAAAATATGGTTCTTTTGAATAGAATTTTAATGGAAGATTATTACTTATAGGCAGAATATCGTGCTTTTATGGCTAGAATTCCTTCAGCAAAAGATAGATATGAATATTTTTTAAAAATCTCACATCTAGAAATTGTTAAACGTTTACCAAGAAAATATTTAGCATCATTACTCAATATGCGACCAGAAACCTTGTCGAGATTAAGTTTATAACATTAGGAAAAATAAATTCATTTATATAATTGATATTTATCAATTATATAGTTGGTTTCTTTCAGCTATAATATTTTGCTTTAATAAACTTGAAGGTTATTCAATAACTCTCAATTGAATTGGAGTTAAATTGTTATTAAACAAAATCGGTTTTATTAAAAGTTTTATTTTGAATTTACCGGGACACACATTAAATTATGTGTGTTTTTTGTTTTTAGAAACTTCACAAAGTCAACATCCAGTTATGTTGTAATTTTCTGAATTTTTTCAATTCACTTCTTAATATAGGTAAGAAATCTTTACCATTACTATCAGAACCTTCTAAGCGATACGAGTTTTTGTAAAGAAGATTAGTAAGACGTTGTAAAGATTCAAGATGTTTATGTTTTTTTTCAGAATAGCGTTCTAGTTCTGCATTTACAATTTCAGGACCTAGAGATTCTGATTGCTGAATAATATCTCCCGAAAAATAAATATTTGAATTTTCTGTACCATCTGGTTTTAAGTCTGATAAATCATACTGAATGTAAGAAGAAATACTTCTTGATAAAATATAGATTTCCATAGCCTTTTTATAAATAGGCGAATCAGAAAAGTGTGATGGAATATTGGGCAGCATATTCATTAAGCAATTTTATCAAAATTAGTCACAAGTAAACAATTTATGCTATAAATATTAAAGTAAAATTGTATATTTACTTTAATATTTAATTTTTAATAGACAAATTACTTTAATGACGCTAGATTCTTTAAATTGGAAGATTTTAAAGTGCTTACAAGCCAATTCTAGACAATCAAACGTTGCTATTGGTAAGATTGTCGGGATTAGTTCGCCAGCTGTTTCAGAACGGATAAAAAAAATGGAAGATGCGGGTATTATTCAAGGATACAAAACGTCTGTTTCTCCATTAGATGTTGGATATCAACTTAAAGCACTAATTACACTTCGTGCTTTTATGGGGATGTTAAAGCCTTTTTTAGAAAAGGTTAAGACCTATGATGAAGTATTAAATTGCTATAGAATTACGGGTAACGAAAACATCATTATGGAAGTGGCTTTTAAAAACCAAAGGCATTTAGAAAGTTTTATTGACCAATTGATTGTTTACGGTGAAACAAAAACACAAATTGTGTTATCTCATGTTGTTAAGGATAATGCAGTAAAGCCTTTAAAATAGTCTATTTATTTTGACCATTAATTCTCCACGGTGGATTTTTTCTGTTTTTACCTGCATGAAATAAGATAATATGGTTTCCGTCAGGATCAAATAAATGGGCTTCTCGCCAAAGCCAAGGTTTATCTTCTGGTAGTTCATGGAATTCAATGCCCTTTTCTTGAAGGTTTTTAACAAGGACATCTAAATGATTATCTTCAAAACAAATACTTATGCCAGGCCCCTTAGGTAAATTATCAACCATATGAATTGAAAACGTAGCATCTCCGTCCGGGCTTTCAAACCTAGCATACTTCGGAAAAGATTCTACAATAAGTTTTAAACCAAATTTTTTATAAAACTTAGCAGATTCTTCAACATTTAAAGACGGTATGGTTACTTGATTTAAGTTCATTACAGTACCTCAATTAAATTCTGAATGTATATGTTTCATAATTATTTTAGCATGAATTCTTGAATTTTCAATGAACCATTTATGGGTTTCCATACCACCACAAATAACACCTGCTAAATACAATCCTTCAATATTGGTTTCCATTGTTTCTGGGTTATAGCTTGGTCGTTTTTTATCGTCATTTGATAGTTCAACGCCTATGTTATTTAGCAGTTTAAAATCAGGCCGATATCCTGTGAGCGCAACGACAAAATCATTTGGAATTGTTTTATGTCCATGCGGTGTTTTTATACTAACATCATTTTCTGTGATTTCAATAATTTTAGAATTAAAATATGCTTTAATGCTTCCTTCTTCAATCCTGTTAACAATATCTGGTCTTACCCAATATTTTACACGCTCTCCTATACCTTTGCCTCTTATCACCATAGTAACATCTCCACCTTTGCGCCATATTTCCAATGCAGCATCAACAGATGAATTACTCGCGCCAACTACAATCACTTGTTGCATAGTAAAAGGGTGCGCCTCTTTGTAATAATGCATCACTTTTGGAAAGTTTTCTCCTGGGACATTTAATAAATTTGCAATATCATAAAAACCAGTAGATATAATAACTTTTTTTGATGCGTAAGTATGTTTTGAGGTTTTTATATTAAACATAGAATCTGTCTTATTAATAGTTAAGACTGATTCGTATAACTTGATTTCTAACTTATTTGATGTTGCAACACGTCTATAATATTCTAAAGCTTCGTCTCTATTAGGTTTATGATTTTTACTTATAAATGGAATGTCATCAATTTCTAATTTTTCTGAAGTTGAAAAAAAAGTCATGTTTTTTGGGTAATTGTACAAGGAGTTTGTGAGCGCTCCTTTTTCTATTACCACATAATCCCAACCTTTCTTTTTGCATTCTAAAGCACACGCGATTCCAATAGGACCCCCGCCAATAATAAGAATATCTTTTTCTATAATCATAACAATATTATACCAATTTAATTGACATTTTTTGTTTTAAAATAAAGAGTAAAAATACACATAAGCCTGCAAGTATAGAAGTGAAATACCAAGTTTTGTCAAAACCAAAACCGGCAACCATTTGTAACCCTGCATTATGCCCAAATATATGTGCAATAGAAAACGAAATACTATAAAGTGCCATATATTCCCCTTGATTTCCTTTTTTTGCTCTGCTCATGGCGAAGGCATTAGAAAATGGAAAAGCAATCATTTCTCCGAAAGTCATTAATAGCATACCTATGATGAGAACACCCGCCCACGATGTTGCATTTAGAATAAGAAAACTTAATCCCGTTAGAATCCCGCCAAAAAGCATTAAACCCAATTGAGAAAACCTTGAATTTTCTAACCATTTTATTAAAGGCATTTCAAATGCAAATATTAAAAACCCATTTACTCCTAATAAAATACCTATCTCAAGTTCATTTAAATGATGGACATCTTTGTAATAAATGGGCATGGTTGAAAAGTATTGCAAGAATACAATACCAAACAATATCATAGCACCCAAAAAGATTAAAAACACGCGATCGTGATAGGCAGATTGAGGATTTTCAACTTTAATATTATCTAATGTTTTAGCTTTTTTTGGATGAAGTACCTTAATTAAAACTAATGTTGCTATAATACATGTAACGCCATCTACCCAAAATAAACCGCCATAGCTAAGTGTCGTTATAATAATTCCTCCAATAGCTGGACCTGCTGAAAAACCAAGGTTAATAGCCAGTCTGATAAGTGTTACAGAACGTGTTTTGTTTTCTGGTTTACTGTAAGAACTTAGGGCAACGAACATAGCCGGTCTAAACATATCGGCAATAAGCATCACTGAAAAAATACCAATACAAAAAGAAACAAACGTAGTTAAAAACTGTAAAATAATAAAAAATACGCCAGTAGAAAGCAAGCTAAAAACCATAACTTTATAAAAACCAATTTTATCAGTTAATTTTCCACCAAGCCATGACCCGACAACAGAACCTAATCCAAAAGCACTCATAATCCATCCCACATCATTAAATGTAAAATTTAAGTTTTTTGTAAGGTATAATGATAAAAAAGGAATTACCATAGTGCCAGCTCTGTTTATGAGTGTAATTAATGCCAGCCACCATACTTCTCTTGAGAGACCTTTAAAGGTGTTTATATAATTATTAAAAAGCGTTTTCATTAGCTTGATTTGTTGTTTAATTGATAAAAAAAAGTCCAACTTTTCAGTTGGACTTTCATATATAGGATACCATTTTAATTAATATCACCACAATATATAACAAGCCCAACATCTGTTTCTAGAGGTCCAGTATTGTTTGCAAATTGTGACGTTATTACGCATTTTTATGTATTTTGAATTCTCAAATGTATATAAAATAGTTGTAAGTTGTATTTTTGGGATATAAATATTTTTAAAATGAAGTATGTTATCACATTTTTTATCCTTTTAATAAGTATAATAAGTTGTAAAGAAGGAAAAAAGCATCTCAAAGGAGATACAGATTTTCAAAGAGAGATTAATGCGGAATATAAGGACGCGTCAACATCACCGTTAACTGAAGAAGATAGGAAAGAATTTGAAGGTTTAGACTTTTTTAAATATGATTCAACGTATGTGGTTGAAGCGCTATTTACAAAAACTCAAAATGAAAAACCTTTTAAAATGAAGACGACAACGGATAGACTTCCGGAATATATAAAATATGGAATTTTAGAGTTTTTTGTTAAGGACGAAATTTTTAAATTAAACGTTTATCAAAATCAAGATTTAATCAAAAAAGAAGGCTTTGAAGATTATTTATTTTTGCCGTTTTCAGATGAAACGAATGGACTTGAAAGTTATGGTGGCGGACGTTATATTGATTTAAGAATACCTAAGGGTGATACAGTAGTTATCGATTTTAACTCAGCATACAACCCTTATTGTGCTTATAACCATAAATATTCTTGCCCCATTGTACCTAGAGAAAATTATTTAAAAACAAGAATTGAAGCCGGTGTAAAAACTTTTGATAAGCATTAATAAATCGAAACGCTAAAGTTTATTGGTTTAGAAATAATATGAGAAGGCTACGTATTTAAAGTACTTACTTATCCTGTCGTTAGCATGTTAAAAAATCAATCTATATGATATTTTGTTTTCATTTCATCATAAATATTAATTTCTTTAAGTGAGTTTCCTTGTCTGTCGAAAATACGACTCCATGTGTTAAGAGGCTCCCAAATACAGGTTCCGTTTCCTCTATTTTCTGGTAAATTAAAAACCAAGTCGTGAATTTCTCGCTTAAATGCGCTGTACTCAACTACATTCACATCTTTATTATATCGTTTAATAATGTCTAACATATTGTTATTTAAATCATCTAATGTACAATGCCATCTCGGGTAATATGATAAACCAATAATATCGAATTCCACGCCTCGAGCTATCATATTATCAAACCAGAAAACGGTTTCTTCATTCTGTCCTCCAAGTGCTAGATGCAACATCACAGTTGTTGAAACATCGACCTCGCGAACCGCCTTTATTCCAGCTTTTAGCAATGTAGCCAGATTGTCTAGATTTGAAACATGCCCTTCCGGCCAAACAATTCCATGGTTGATTTCGTTTCCTATCTGCACCATATCAGGCATTGTTCCCTGTTCTTTGAGTTGTGATAAAACCGATTTGGTATAATTATTTAACGTAGTTGACAAGGCCTTAAATTCTAACCCTTCCCAAGTTTTTGGTTTAAATTGCTTTTGTGGATCTGCCCAAGTATCGCTGTAATGAAAATCAAGTAATAATTTTAAACCGCCCTCTTTTATTCTGCGGGCCATCTTCAATGTGCTGTCTATTCCGCAAAACCCTCTGTTGGGAGAATATCCTTTTTCATTTTCGGGATTTACAAAAATGCGCAGCCTGATATAATTTAATCCATGATTTTTAAGAATTTCAATAGCGTCTTTTTCTTCATTATTGTCATAAAATTTTATTCCACGGGATTCAAGTTGGGGTAAAAATGAGATATCTGCACCCATCATTTTCTTTTCGATTTTATGGCTTGATTTTAATTGCGAATCTGTTGGTTTAAGAAGTTCTAAATTACTAGGAATGGTATGAATCTCATGAGATGCTGGCCACATGCTATCGGTTTTAACTTCAACCTTAATTTTATCAACTGTAGTGCCACTTTTTAAGAGTAACTCTTTTACCCCATTTGAAAGTTGAGATTTCCAAACTAATAGACTATCTGATTTTGAAACAACTTCGGGTTCTGAATAATTAATTTCAAGAACTATTGCATCTCCTTTAACACTAATTTCAAACGGTAGCGTGGCATCCATAATTTCCATACCAGTACTATCAACAGTACTAACTCTAAGTAATGCCTCATCCTTGCCATTGGCAATCATTGTGGTTTTGTAACTTGCAAATACAAGAGCGACAGGTTTTCCAGTTGGAACTTGATACCAACTGGAATAATTTTTATTTGAAATATTTGAAGTCTTTCTAGTTTTTGTTGAACACCCCAAAACTAAGAGTAAAGAAAGAAGTATAGCTGATGATTGCAATTTCATTTTATAATAATTTAAAAACTAATATATAAATAGGTTAAAAACCTATAATGCCCTATTAAAAACACAACTTTTTCTAACAAAATTAATATGTTATTTTACTAAAAACATACCTAAAAAAACGGCAAGAAATCCAATTATAAAACTAGCAATAGTGTAAAAAGCGAAGCTTGTAAAATCACCAGATTTTAAAAATACATGATTTTCATAAGCAAAGGTTGAAAAGGTTGTAAAACCGCCGCAAAATCCTGTTGCTAGCAATAATATTTGATTTTGAGAAAGTGTATTGTTTTTAGCTGCAACTCCTAAAATAATTCCGATAAGTAAACTTCCTAAAATGTTAGCAGCAAATGTACCATAAGGAATACCAGTTTCTGGACTGTTAAAATATTTTCCAAGGATGTATCGTAATACACTACCAAAACCGCCACCTAAAAATACTAACATTAACTGTTTCATGCTTTATTTGCTTTCTAATATCAAAAATATGATAATTATTCAGATACAAATATGTAATGCTAATTTTTTAAGGCTAGATAAATTTCAGTCTTCCATTCAGCAGGATTAGGTGTGATTGAAGTATCTGTAACAAATGTCTCAAGCATAGGGCCGTTATCATCCACTTCATAATTGCTATTTTCAATATATTTCATACTCATTTCCCAGGCTTCAAGTAAATTTGTATGGTTTCCTATTAGCGTTGTTTTAAGGGTTTTAAAAGGGTCCAATTTACCGGTCAAAATATCGTCTTGAGTGGTAATAACTCGTGAGTTGGTAGGTAGGCAACAAGAAAACATTACGGCATTATTTTCTTCATCATACTTATGATAATAAATAAAGGGAAATCCAGAAATGGGAATATTATTTTTTGAAGCATAATTTTTAATAAGTGGAAGTAGCCTATTAATGTTCTCTTTTAGGTTATTAATTTTACAGGATGCAGTGTTGTAAATATAATAACCACCACTATGTTCAGTAAAGCCGTTTATTTCAATACTATATTTTTTCATGTTAGTAACAACAATACTATCAAGCTTTTCTAAGCTTCTTTCGAAATATGGACCAATTTGTTTTTCCATTCCGCCGTTGAGTGCGGAAGATATTTTAAAACCAAATGATAAATCATGCCCAGAAATACTCCAAGTGACATTAGTTGAGCCGTCATCATTAGTTTTGAAATTCCAATTAACATCAGAAGAAGGAAAGTCAGTCATTTCCATACTTTGCTTTATACTTTCATATGGTTTAGCTTCTGTTGTCGTCATGGTTCCCACACCGCCTTTATTTTCCCAAAAATATGATCCATTAACACCTTTAGTTTGTTCAGAAAAAGAGATTTTAAAATCAGGGTCAGATTCTGTCCAAGAAGACCAAGTTTCCCAATTTTTAAAGTCAATAACGTTGTTATAAATAACCGAAGCAGGAGCGTTTACAGTATGTGTTCTTTTAACCTCAAACGAGTTTGGTTGCACAGCAATATAAGTACAAAAACCAATGGTTAAAATAAGAAGTAAGAAAAATAAATATTTAAATGCTTTCATGAGCAAAATGTATTCAAAAAATAGTATAAATCAAAGGTAATCAATTTAATTTATTGATTAATAAATTCTTATCTTTGTTAATGAAAAAATAAATATTTTGCAATTTAAAAGCTGTTATTGAAATTATTCAATAAAGTTGTTCTTGTAAAGTGTTGTTTTTTATCAATAATATAAACAGTATAAAACTTATTAAATGAAATTAAAGTCAATTATAGGTTTGTCATTAATTGCTTTGTTTTTGGCATCCTGTGGAAATGAAAGATCTGAAAAACGAACTGAAAACATGACTGTAAAAGACAGTTCTGAATTCAATTATGATGTTGAACAGTTTGCAGATATTAAAATTTTACGATATCAAATTCCTGGATGGGAGCAGCTTACTTTAAAAGAACAAAAATTAGCTTATTATCTTACGCAAGCGGGATTATCGGGAAGAGATATTATTTGGGACCAAAATTACAGACATAACCTTACTATTAGAAAAGCTTTAGAATCGGTTTACAACAACTATCAAGGTGATAAATCGACACCAGATTGGAGTGCTTTTGAAACGTATTTAAAGCGTGTATGGTTTAGTAATGGTATTCATCACCATTATTCGAATGATAAGATTAAGCCTGTATTTTCTTCAGATTATTTAAAACAATTATTATCAGAAACTAATACCATATTAGAGGGAGAGGCTTTTGATGTTATTTTTAATGATGTTGATTCAAAAAAAGTGAATCAAGGCAAAGGTGTTGATAATGTAGGACTCTCGGCGGTTAATATGTATGGACCTAATGTAACAAATACCGATGTTATTAATTTTTATAAAAATAAGGTATCACCCGATTCTTTAAAACCATTATCTTTTGGGTTAAACTCCCAATTAGTTAAAGAAAATGGAGTTTTAAAAGAACGTGTATATAAATCTGGTGGGTTATATGGTTCTGCCATAGATGAAATTATTAAATGGTTAGAATTAGCAAAAAAAGTTGCCGAGAATGAAGCTCAAGCCGATGCTTTGGGGTTATTGATTGATTATTATAAAACAGGTGATTTACAAACTTGGGACGATTATAACGTGGCGTGGAGTCAAGCGACGGAAGGTAATATAGATTATATCAACAGTTTTATAGAGGTATATAATGATCCATTAGGCTATACGGGTTCTTACGAAACTATTGTTCAAATTAATGATTTTGATATGTCTAAAAAGATGAAAGTGGTGTCGGATAATGCACAATGGTTCGAAGATAATTCTCCGCTTATGGATGCGCATAAAAAGAAAAATGTCGTTGGTGTCTCTTATAAAGTTGTTAATGTTGCAGGAGAAGCAGGAGATGCTTCACCAAGTACTTCAATTGGTGTAAACCTACCAAATGCTAACTGGATTCGAGTAGCTGTTGGGAGTAAATCGGTTTCTTTAGGAAATATTGTTGAGGCTTATAATAATGCTAGTAGTTCTGGTAGATTGAAAGAATTTGTTAATGATGAAGAGGAACTTCAGTTGGAAGAAACTTACGGTCAATTAGCTTCAAAATTGCATACAGCGCTACATGAGGTTATTGGACATGCGTCTGGACAAATTAACCCTGGGGTAGGTACAGTAAATGAAACTCTTAAAAACTATCGATCTACATTAGAAGAAGGACGCGCTGACTTAGTAGCGCTATATTATTTGTATGATAGTAAATTACAAGATATAGGTCTTGTTGAAGATTGGCAAAAAGTGGGGAAGGCTGCCTATGATAAGTATATAAGAAATGGGTTATTAATGCAATTGATAAGATTGAATTTAGGGGATGATGTTGAAGAGGCTCATATGCGCAATAGACAATGGGTTTCTGCATGGGTTTTTGAAAAAGGAAAAGCAGATAATGTTATTGAAAAAGTGACTCGCGATGGTAAAACCTATTTTAATATTAACGATTATGAAAAACTTCATGATTTATTTGGACAATTATTACGTGAAACACAGCGTATAAAATCTGAAGGTGATTATGCTGCTGTTGAAACATTAGTTGAAACCTATGGAGTAAAAGTAGACCAAGCATTACATGCAGAAATATTAGAAAGAAACAAACAATTTACTTCGGCACCTTACTCAGGTTTTGTGAATCCTGTTTTAGTACCAGAAACAAATGATACAGGTGAAATAACGGTTATAAAAGTAACACAGCCAGAAACTTTTTCAGGACAAATGTTAGATTATAGTAAAAACTATAATTTTTTACCTGAGATAAACTAAAGGTTTATTTAAAGTAATTTAAGAAAAACAGAATCTTTAAGGTTCTGTTTTTTTGTTTACACTAAAAACTAAAAGTAAAATATTAATTACAATGAGAATTGCAACAATGATAAAAATTTTCATATTTAGATTAGTTAGTTTTTCATAAGATGCACAATTTTTAAAAAGGTTGCGTCAAATATTAACATCTATGTATAGAACAGTTAAAAGCATAAATATCCTACTTGAAAACTATTTAAAGAAGAATTTAATAGCAGAAATAAATAAGATAAACATAATAAAAGCGAAAAGTATCCAGATACTTCCTGGATAAAACTTTTTATGTAGTTTCAAATCTTTTCGGTACATGAAACCAATTATTATTGCAAAAACAATAAAAAATATTATTCCAAAAATGATTTGACCTTTACTGAACATATGTTTATTTTTATGCAAATTTAATTAAAACAAAATTAATCTAATTCGTCCATGAAAGATAAAATTGAAGCTGTTAAAGCATTTCACACCGCGTTTAAATTAGGTCAGAGAGAAACGCCTAAAGCGGACTTAGGAAAAGAAAAAATCCTATTGCGTTTTAATTTAATGAAAGAAGAAAACGAGGAATATTTTGAAGCGGCTAATACGAATGATTTGGTTGAAGTAGCCGATGCTTTGGGCGATATGCTATATATTTTATGTGGTACTATAATTGAGCATGGAATGCAATATAAAATTGAAGAAGTTTTTGAAGAGATTCAACGCAGTAATATGAGTAAACTTGGTGAAAATGGGGAACCTGTTTATCGTGAAGATGGTAAAGTTTTAAAAGGTCCTTATTATTTTAAACCTAATATTGGAGATATTTTAGACAAATAAAAAAGAGCAACCATTTGGTTGCTCTTTTTTATTTATTAGTCAACTTTAAAACGCCATCCAAACGGATCTTCGCTTTTGTTAGTTTGAATATCAGTAATTCGCTTTTTTAACAAACTGGAATAAGTATTTTCTAATTCAGGAATATCAAAATCCTCACCGTGAAAACCAAATCCACAAATTGGAGAAATAACGGCTGCAGTTCCTGCCCCAAACATTTCTTTAAGAGTACCTTTATTAGCAGCTGAAACCACTTCATGAACAGATAGTTTTCTAACTTCCACCTTAATTCCTTCCGCTTTTGCAATTTCAATAAGACTTTTTCTAGTTATACCATCTAAAATACGGTCGCTTGTTGGGGCCGTAATTAAGGTATCATTTATTCTCACAAAAATATTCATAGCGCCAGCTTCCTCAATATATTCATGCGTATTATCGTCGGTCCAAATAACTTGTTGGTATCCTTTGTCTATTGCAAGTTGCGTTGGATAAAATTGACCTGCATAATTTCCGCCGGCTTTGGCAAAACCTACGCCGCCATTAGCAGAACGTGAGTATTTTTCTTCTATTAATACTTTTATTTTTCCCGCAAAATAAGAGCCAGAAGGCGCCGTAGCAATTATAAATTTATACTCATTTGCCGGAGAGGCGTGAAACCCATTTCCAGATGCAAAAATAAAAGGACGAATGTATAATGAACTACCTTCTTTTTTTGGGATCCAATCTCTGTCTACTCTTAGCAAGGTTTTTAAACCTTCCATAAAATAACTTTCCGGTACTTCAGGAATTGCCAAACGTTTGGCAGAGATGTTTAAACGTTTACAATTATCTAAAGGTCTGAATAAAAAAACATCGTCATTAGCATCTTTGTAGGCTTTCATCCCTTCAAAAATAGATTGTCCGTAATGAAAAATCTTGGCAGACGGATCTAAAGTTATTGATTGATAAGGAACCACTTTAGGTGCTTGCCATTTTCCATCTTTATAATTGCATTCAAGCATATGGTCTGAAAACACACTACCAAAATTTAAATGCTCAAAATCAACGTCATGTATTTTTGATGTTTTAGCTTTTATTACTTCTATATCACTTATAGTTGTATTCATTAGATTTGTTTTTATTAAGAAAACACCAATATGAAAGGTAGGTTCTTATTTGATGCAAATTTACGCAAATAAGAGGTTATAAAAAAAGGATAATTTAGCAAAAATGGGTATCTTTAAAACCGTAAATATATTTATAATTATGAAGACTTTTTTCTCTTTAATTTTATTAGTAAGCGTTTTATTCTCTTGTAAAAATGAAAATAAAACGAATAAAAATAACTCAGATACTGTTGTAGAAACGCAATACAAATCATTTGGAAAATCTATTATTCCGGATGATGCTATTGCGGCAAAATCAATGTCGGAGCATTATAAAACCATGACGTCAGGTGATAGTATTAATACAAAAATGATTGCTAAGGTAGATGAGGTTTGTCAGGCAAAAGGTTGTTGGATGAAGGTCGATTTAGGAAACAGTGAGAAAGTTATGGTGAAGTTTAAGGATTACGGTTTTTTTATGCCAAAAAATATTGCGGGTAAGGAAGTAATTATTAACGGAAAAGCTTTTGTTGAAGAAGTTTCGGTGAACGAACAACGACACTATGCAGAAGATGCTGGAGCAACTCCAGAAGAAATTGCTGCTATTACAGAACCACAGAAGACACTTTCTTTTTTAGCTGATGGTGTTTTATTAATAGAAGAGTAAAATGTGAGAGTCTTTACAAGTTTATTTTTGGTATTATGTATCTTTAGTTGCAATAATGCTAAAAAGGGTACTATAGAAGTAAAAGAAGATTTTGTATATGATATGTATAATCCCTCTGAAATGTCTATTTTAATGAACGAGATGTATGCTTATAACTTGAAATTAAAGCAAGAAATTGTAGAAGGGAAAATACCAACAGAATTTCCTTCAAATTTCTTAAATATTCATACTGCTGAGTTGTCAGAATTTAAATATCGAAATGAAAAGTTTCAAGCCTATTCATCGCTTTTTATAGAACATCAAAAGGAAATATTTAATAGTAATTCAGATATAGATATTTCAGAACGTTATAATAGTACAATTAATTTATGTGTTTCTTGTCATACAACAGAGTGCACAGGTCCCATTCCTAAGATTAAGAAATTACTAATAAAATAGTTTGAAACGGAACATAATTACCACTGCAGATGGTTCAAAGACCATTCAAATTGAAGAATGGAATGAACAATATCATTCTGTTCATGGTGCTGTACAAGAAGCAAATCATGTATTTATAAAACATGGTCTGCTTTTTTTTATTAATAAATATTCAAGAGAACAACCTGTAAATATTCTTGAGATAGGCTTTGGAACGGGACTTAATACCTTTTTAACGCTATTAAAAGCAGGTGAAATTAAAACTCAAATTCAATATACAGGAGTGGAGGCATTTCCTGTTGCTTCAGAAGAAATTAGTCAACTTAACTATGTTAACCATTTACATGCTAGTTCAGATGTATTTTATAAACTACATGATGTTTCATGGGAAACGGAACATGAAATTTTGGACCATTTTAAATTAACCAAACAACAAAAGGATTTCAAAGATATAGAAGACAAAAACTTATATCATATCATTTATTTTGATGCGTTTGGAGCAAGGGTTCAACCAGAATTATGGACAGAAAGTATCTTTAAAAAAATGTTTGAAGCTTTAAAAGATAATGGTGTTTTAGTGACTTATTCTGCAAAAGGAAGTGTGAGAAGAGCGATGCAAGCTGTTGGTTTTAAAATGGAAAAATTACCTGGTCCCCCAGGAAAACGTGAAATGCTCAGAGCTATTAAAAAGCTTTGAGTATTCGGATATATTCAAATGTTACGCGCTTTTAAAGGAGTCTAATATTATTGAAACTAAAATTATTGATATTTTCATCAATTAAGAACCAACAGCTAAAACTCAATAACCATCAACCAATTGCAACAATTGTGTTAAACCTAATATAAAGTCATAGTTAATCAACTGCTCATTTTGTAATTTTATATAAAAAAGAAAATGCGTGTACTAATTACAGGTGCTACTGGATTAATAGGTAAGGAGATTGTGAAACTTTGCCATAAGAACGATATAAAAGTTAATTATTTAACCACTAGTAAATCTAAAATTTCTGATGATACTAATTATAAAGGTTTTTATTGGAACCCTAAAGCAAATGAGATAGATGTCAATTGTTTTAAAGAAACGGAAGCCATTATTCATTTGGCAGGTGCTACTGTTTCGAAGCGTTGGACAGCCAGTTATAAAAAAGAAATTTTATCAAGTCGGCTAGAAACCACACAATTATTGGTGGATAGTTTGAAAAAGACTCCAAATCAAGTTAAACAAGTTATTTCTGCCAGTGCCATTGGTATTTATCCAGATTCATTGTCAAATTATTATGATGAAGAATATTCAGAAGGTGACCATACATTTTTAAGCCAGGTTGTTAAACAATGTGAAGAGGCTGTTGATGCCTTTTCAACAATGAATATGATTGTTACTAAAATACGAATAGGTTTGGTATTATCTGTAAAAGGAGGTGTATTACCAGAACTTATAAAGCCTATGAAGTTAGGTTTGGGAGCTGCTTTTGGTTCAGGAAAGTATTGGCAATCATGGATTCATATATCAGATATATCAAGAATATTTATGTTTGTGTTAGAGCATCATTTAAAAGGTGTTTATAATGCGGTAGCACCAAATCCAGTCACTAACCAAGATTTAACAAAGACTTGCGCAACTGTATTAAAGAAGCCTTTAATTATGCCTAACATTCCAAAGTTTTTCATGAAGTTAATTTTAGGTGAAATGCATACACTTTTGTTTTTGAGTCAACGTGTAAGCTCTAAGAAAATTGAAGAGGCTGGTTTTGAATTTAGGTATCATCATTTACAACCTGCTTTAGTAGCGTTACTTAAATAGATGATAGATTTATTCGCAATATTTTTAAATGGAATAAGTCCAGACAGTCTATGTGTTCTTGACAAAAACATTCCACTTTCAAAATATGTGCCTATTGACTTATCATCTTCAAACCCATTGCTCGATCACTTTGATAGGTCATCTTCAAAATCATTAGAAAAATTTATTAATCAACAAATTGAATTTCAAAACGGAAATATTGGTTACGGTGGATATAATGAAACAAGAAGTATTTACAAGCGTAGTTCACATTTTAATAAGTCGAATTTAGATAATGAACGTAATATTCATTTAGGTATTGATTTATGGTCTCATTTAGGAACACCTATTTATGCTCCTTTAAAAGGAAAAGTGCATAGTTTTAATAACAATACGAATTATGGTGATTATGGGCCAACTATTATTTTAAAACATCAGATAAATAAGATTGTATTTTATACACTTTACGGTCACTTAAATATACAAACTATTAATAATCTAACAGTAAATCAAGTGTTTGAACAAGGTGAAAAATTAGCTGAATTAGGAGATTCTACCGTAAATGGTGATTACCCGCCGCATTTGCATTTTCAAATTATTAAAAATATTCAAGGCTATAATGGTGATTACCCGGGTGTATGCAACAAGCGAGATTTAACTTTTTATTTGAATAATTGCCCAGATCCTAATCTACTTTTAAAATTGGCGCATTATTAAATTTGATTCATAAAAAAAATCCTGATTTAAATTATCAGGATTTTTACAAAATAAATATTTTAATTCAATTAATCTTCAACAAGTACCCATTCCCCTTTATTAATTAAAGGCTCTGCTTGTTTATATTTTACTGTTTTATTTTCACCACTCATCACATGCTTAATCGTAACACGATCATTACGTCCAATTTTTGGTTTATCACGCACAATGGTTTCAACAACTTCTGGCTGACGCTGTGTGTTACCAGCGGCTCTACTCTGTGCCGAACGCTCATCCATATTTGGAATTTCGTCTTTTTGTGTTTTAAGTTTTTCGTTTTTTCTAACTTGTCTCGCTTCTTGAATGGTGTTTTGAGTTTCTGTTGGCAATTCCCCTTTAAACAAGAACGAAATCACATCTTTATTTACTTGGTCAATCATCGCTTTGAACAATTCAAAAGCTTCAAACTTATAGATTAAAAGCGGATCTTTTTGCTCGTGAACAGCTAATTGAACCGATTGCTTTAACTCATCCATTTTACGTAAATGCGTTTTCCACGCATCATCAATAATGGCAAGGGCAATATTTTTCTCAAAATCTGTAATTAATTGTTTTCCTTTTGTTTCGTAAGCCTTTTCTAAATCGGTAACAACTTGTAAGGTTTTGTTTCCGTCAGTAAACGGAACAACGATACGTTTAAATTTATCACGCTGCGTTTCGTATACATTTTTAATAACAGGAAATGCAATGTCAGCATTGCGTTCCATTTTATTTTTGTAATGCTCAAAAGCAGCTTTGTAAATGTTTAATGTAATTTCTTGAGCAGATAATTTCCCAAATTCTTCTTCTGAAATAGGAGAGGGCATTGAGAAATATCTGATTAATTCAAATTCAAAGTTTTTAAAGTCATTAGCTCCTTTATTATTTTCAGAAATAATTTCCGTTGTGTCAAAAATCATATTCGCTAAATCAACTCTAAGACGTTCACCGTGTAAGGCGTGATGACGACGCTTATAAACCACTTCACGCTGTGCATTCATCACATCATCATATTCTAACAAACGCTTACGAACACCAAAATTGTTTTCTTCAACCTTTTTCTGTGCGCGCTCGATAGATTTAGAAATCATGGAATGTTGGATGACTTCGCCTTCTTTTAATCCCATTTTATCCATCATTTTAGCAATACGTTCGCTACCAAATAAACGCATTAAGTTATCCTCTAACGATACATAAAACTGTGAACTCCCTGGATCTCCTTGACGACCAGCACGACCACGTAACTGTCTGTCTACACGACGAGAATCATGACGTTCTGTACCAACAATAGCAAGACCACCGGCTTTTTTTACTTCTTCAGACAACTTAATATCTGTACCACGACCTGCCATATTGGTTGCAATCGTTACCTGTCCTGAATTACCTGCTTCTGCAACAATTTCAGCTTCCTTTTTATGTTGTTTTGCATTCAATACATTATGAGATATTTTTCTAATGCTCAACATTTTCCCTAGTAACTCACTTATTTCAACCGATGTGGTACCAATCAATACGGGGCGCCCTGCTTCGGAAAGGTTGGTGACTTCATCAATAACGGCGTTGTATTTTTCGCGTTTGGTTTTAAATACTAAATCTTCTCTGTCATCACGTGCAATCGGTCTGTTTGTCGGGATTTCAACGACATCTAACTTATAAATTTCCCAAAATTCACCAGCTTCAGTAACCGCAGTACCTGTCATACCAGAAAGTTTGCGGTACATTCTAAAATAATTTTGAAGTGTTACTGTAGCAAAGGTTTGGGTAGCATCTTCAATTTTTACATTTTCTTTTGCTTCAATGGCTTGGTGTAAACCATCACTATATCGACGACCATCCATAATACGACCCGTTTGCTCATCAACAATCATAACTTTATTGTCAATAACCACATATTGTGTATCCTTTTCAAAAAGTGCATACGCCTTTAAGAGCTGGTTTAGTGTATGAATACGTTCAGATTTTACACCAAAATCTTTGAATAATTCTTCTTTTAATTTAGCTTCTTCCTCAAGTGGAAGATTTTGTTTTTCAATTTTTGCAATTTCCAGACCAATTTCTGGCATCACAAAAAAGTTAGGATTATCTTTTCCAGATAGGTATTCAATTCCTTTATCCGATAATTCAATTTGGTTATTTTTTTCTTCAATTACATAATACAACTCGGCATCAACCTTTGGCATTTCACGGTTGTTATCCTGCATGTAAAAATTCTCAGTTTTTTGAAGCAGTTGTTTAACACCTTCCTGACTTAAAAACTTAATTAAAGCTTTGTTTTTTGGAATACCACGATATACCCGAAGTAATTTTAATCCCCCTTCTTTGGTATCACCTTCAGCAATTAATTTTTTAGCTTCTGCTAGTACACCTGTTAAATATTTACTCTGAACACTAACAATATCATCAACTTTTGGTTTCAATTCATTAAATTCGTGACGCTCGCCTTGCGGAATAGGACCAGAAATGATTAATGGCGTTCTGGCATCATCAACCAATACAGAATCCACCTCATCTACAATAGCGTAATGGTGTGGGCGTTGCACTAAATCGTCAGGCGAATGCGCCATATTATCACGTAAATAATCAAAACCAAATTCATTATTGGTTCCATAAGTGATATCAGAATTATAAGCTTTTTTTCTGGCATCTGAGTTGGGTTGATGATGGTCAATACAATCAATGCTTAATCCATGAAACTGAAAAATAGGAGCCATCCATGCGCTATCACGTTTTGCTAAGTAATCATTAACCGTTACCAAATGAACACCTTTGCCCGAAAGCGCATTTAGATACATCGGAAGTGTAGCTACTAAGGTTTTTCCTTCACCTGTTTGCATCTCTGCAATTTTTCCTTGGTGTAAGGCGATACCGCCAATAAGTTGTACATCGTAATGTACCATATCCCAAGTAATAGGTTTTCCAGCAGCATCCCAAGAATTTGCCCAGACAGCATCGTCACCATCTAAAGTGACATACTCTTTGGTTCCAGATATTTCTCTATCAAAGTTACTCGCTGTAACTTTTATTTTGGTATTATTTACAAACCGTTTTGTGGTTTCTTTCACCACAGCAAAGGCTTCTGGCAAAATAGTATTTAATACATCTTCAGTAATGGTGTAGGCTTCGTCTTTAAGTTTATCGATATCTTGATAAATATCTTCGCGCTTGTCAATATCATCGGTCGTCTCTGCTTCGGCAAGTAATTTTTCAATCTGCTCATCAATTGGTTTATTGGCTTCAGCAATAATAGCTTTAAACTCAGAAGTTTTAGCTCTCAGTTCATCATGAGATAAGGCTTCCAGAGCTTTTTCAAAGGTTTTAATTTGGTTTACTATTGGCGTAATAGCTTTTACATCTTGTTTGGATTTGTCGCCAACAAATACTTTTAGTACTGAATTTAAAAAACTCATGGATAATATATGTTATGTTAACACTTGGCCTACGCTTCGTGTGAATTATTTTTATTTATGTGCCTACTTAAAAAGCATTCAAAGATACATTATGTTATGTTGTTTTGTAAATATGAGGCACAAAAAAAGTCTCTTATCGAGACTTTTTAACTTTTCTTTATGCTTTATTAATATTCATCTTCATTCCAAAGATAATCATCATCAGTTGGGTAGTCTGACCAAATTTCTTCAATTGAATCATAAGAGTCTCCCTCATCTTCTATTGATTGTAAATTTTCAACCACCTCTAGAGGGGCACCAGTTCTAATGGCGTAATCTATTAACTCGTCTTTAGTTGCTGGCCAAGGTGCATCACTTAAATAAGATGCTAATTCTAATGTCCAATACATTGTTTATTGATTTTAATTTTTTGCAAAAATAATTTTTTAGTTTAAACATGCAAGCAAAAAATGAATTATTTATTTATTATTTTTAAGAACGTATTTTTTTAAAATATAAGCCTCTGAAATTCAATAATTTAAATTTTAGGCGTTCCCACGGGGGTCGGGCTTTCCGTTGCAATCTTTTT
>NZ_DBNGMQ010000013.1:0-8055 GCF_057126245.1 Yeosuana sp.
ATAATCACAATTTGGGTCCCAGTCACTGTAACAACCCAGTTCGTCCTGAAAAGTACCTGCAATGACGATTTTCTTTGGTAGAGCAGGGCCTAAATCATTTAATTCGATATTATCAAAATACATAGTAGTGCCATTAGTACCTAATTCAAAACTTAATTTGTGAAGATCAAAAACAGAGGTCGCTTCAAACTCAATACTTATAGGTTGCCATTCAGTTGTGGCGTCATAAAAATAGTTATCAAAACCAATTAGATTAGTATAACTCCCTCCATTTTCTCCCAAAAAAACACCAAAGGAACGATATTCATCCGCCTTTACTTTAAATGAAAGTTGATATAAATTTCCTTGATTTAAAGAAAATCCCCATTGCGCTAATTGAACGTCCCAAGTGTTATATCCTGGATTAAATATTTGAAAGTTACATACGCCTTCAACAACTGTTGGGTATGCTGCAACGCCATTTACTGAATCCAGCCAGTAGGCCCACTGATTTAGAGGTGGTGTACCGGTCTCAAATAGAATTATTTCAGTGGTTTCACTAAATTCACCGTCGAATAAAATGTTTTGGGATTGACTTAGACTGATTGTTAAGCACATTATCCCTAAAATATAAGAACTACAGTAATTATTTTTCATGATGCTAGGATTTTATAAAAAACAATATGAAATATGAATGTGCTTAATAAGATATGAATGTGCTTATCATAAAGCACTGATAGATATCAGTTTGGATAAAGTAACCAATAAAAAATAGTAGTTATTGTTAATTAATATGAAAATAACAGTTGAATATTTTCTTTGAGTTTTATTGATAAATTCTTATTAAATTCAAATTTGATTAATTATTCTTTTTTCAAATCGGTAAAGATGTTTTTTATTTTTTTTTAAAGAAGATGGAACTGAGAACTTATGGTATGGCAAAAACAATCAAGGAGAATTAGAGTTCTTCACTGCGTATGGAAAACACCCAGAAACAGGAAAAAGATTAAAAGCAATTACTTCTTATATGATTAAAAAGTATATATGTGATGGGTTTCCATGTAAATTCACCTATACCTATCTCTTTATGTTATCAATCAATTTCTATTGAATAAAGAAAATCTGTATAAGACTATAAAAGAATATATAACGAACCTAACTAATTATTAGTTAAGGTATACGTAAAAAAATCTTTAAATAAGAGATTAAATTTTTCCATATTTTAGAACGTAGTGCTCAAATCACTTTTGTCATAAAATACCTTCAATTAGATTTATATATTTGAGGGTATATTAAAAATATAAATACAAAAGGAGTATATACCTCAAATATTTACGGGATATAATCACTTTTTAGTGCTCATATAGAAGATATATAGTTACCAGTAACTATATATCTACGTTATGTTTTATTAGAGGAAAAAATATAGGTCAAAAACAATATAGCTTTAACTTAATCATTAGATATTAAACAAATCGGTCTTATCGAAAGTTTTATGACGATATATTCTATTGAACGAAGGCAGAGTTTATTTCTCTTATTATTAATCTTCAATAACCCAAATTAACAATCGTTAACAATCGTTAACTAATATTAATCGTATTAATAGATACTATTGCCTCAAAGAACAACATTGTTCTTTTTTTAATTAAAACAAAAATAATGAAAAAAGCATATTTAGTAATCGTCTTAACTCTTTGTATTAGTCAAATTTTTGGACAAAGAATGAGAATGCAATCTGGACCCATAGAACCAATACCTATTGAGCTGAAGGAAGTTCATGAAATGGTAAAAGACTTAGCCGACTCAATTGCTGTGAACTATATTATTGCTGAGAAAGCACCTATGCTAAAGAAAAACTTATTGGAAGAATTGAAAAATGGAAATTTTGACCGTTTTAAGGAGAAAAATGCGCTTGCCAAACATCTTTCTGATATTTTAATAACTTGGAGTAATGACAAGCATTTTAGAATTATGGCAGCACAACCGGCAGGAGAACGCCTTATGATGCCTTCATCTTACGACCATATTTCGAAAGATAATTATGCTTTTAAAAAAATGGAACACCTAGATGGTAATATTTCTTATATAAAGTTTAACCGTTTTATTCCTTCTGCATATTCAGGAAGTTTAATTACCTCTGCAATGCTTTTTGCTGCAAATTCGGATGCTGTAATTATTGACTTACGTGATAACATCGGTGGTTCTCCAGATGCGGTTGCTATGTTGGCTGGTTTTTTTCTGAGCGAGCCGACCTTATTAACTGTTAATTATATTCGTGCTACAGATACAAAAGAAGAAACTTGGTCAACTGTAGCTGATGTGAGAATTAACTCATCAAACCCTGATAATTTTATTGTTCCTACAGCCACTTTAGAAAGACTTAAAAACGTCCCTCTTTACATTTTAACGGGGCGTTACACATTTTCTGCAGCAGAAATGTTTTGTTCTTCTTTACAAGGGTATAACCGTGCTAAAATAGTTGGAGTAAACACCCTTGGAGGTGGCCATGGAATCAGTCCTATTGAAATGAAACAAGGATTTACAGTTTTTATTCCTTTTACGCGCTACTATCACCCTGTTACCAAAAAATCTTGGGAAGCCGTAGGTATTAAGCCAGACATTGTTTGTGATGCTGCTGATGCTAAAAGAATTGCTCAAATTAACATTTTAAAAGAGTTGCAGAAAAAACCAAAACACGATGCTAAAATCCCTGTTTATTTAAATGAATTGGAAGCTCAATCACCTAAATAAATATACTAAATTCAGAACTGCAGCAGTTACTTTATTTGCTACAAAATCGAAATATGTTTTAAAAAAAACAACAAAACATAACAATCTATAAAAGCAATAGCGGTTTGGGTCTATACTCAAACCGTTTTTTTCGTTAAATTAAGTATCTTGCAATCCAAAAGAAAAGTGCACCGCAGTCAGCTACTATTCTTATACTAAATGTTAGTGCCTATTAGGGTATCAAAACTTAAAAATAAAATATTATGCGTTTATTTTCATTGTTAATAATTGGTTTTGTGAGCTTCCAATTATCAGCGCAACAAACGATTGGAAATCTCATGAACAATCCTGGAACCTATGAAGGCTATACGCTGTTTACAGCACGTCATTATCATACAAGTTACTTGATAAATAATGAAGGAAGGAAAATCAATGAATGGGCCCAGGTCGATGGCTTTAGAGTCGAAAATTGCAGATTGCTCGATAATGGACAATTAATTAGAGCTGTCAATTTAGGAATTCCCGCTTTTTCTATGCATGCTGGTGCCCATGGTAGGATTGAATTGGTAAATTGGGATGGTTCAATTAGTTGGTCAATGGAATATAACGATGATACACATATACTACACCACGAAGTTATTCCCATTAAACAAATCGATGGTAGTTATCATTTCTTAGCTTCTTCTTGGGTTAAAACTTCAGCTAGTGATGCAATTGAGAATGGACGAAATCCTAGTGCAGTTGGTGGTTTGAGAAACTATATTCTGACAGAAAGATTACTAGAAATTGAGCCTGTTGGTAGTAACGGTTATAATATTGTTTGGGAGTGGAATATTATGGATCATTTGGTTCAGGAAGATTATCCGTCTGAAGGAAATTACATTGCTGATGGTGTAGGCAGCAATCCACAACTAATGGATTTTAACTATTATAAGGTCCCTGGAAATCCAGATTGGCTGCATGTCAACGGATTAGATTATAATGCAATTTTAGATCAAATTATTGTTACTATTCCAGGCTTTGATGAATTTATTATTTTAGATCATAGCACAACTATTGCAGAAGCAGCTGGACACACAGGTGGTAATAGTGGAAAAGGTGGGGATATATTATATCGCTGGGGCAACCACAATACCTATGATGCAGGTACCACCAAGTTTTTTGATGCCGTACATGGTGCATACTGGATTCCTCAAGGTTACCCAGATGCCGGCAAGATAATGGCCATTAATAATGGTAGAAGTGGCACTGAATCTGAAATTGTATTGGTTGCACCCAATGTTGATGCTCTTGGGAATTATGAGGTTCCAGAAATTGGCTTGGCATTTGAACCCCTAAACAGTGACTGGATTTACAGCGATGGCAGTAATTTTCATACAAGAAATATGGGTAACGGACAACGATTACCGAATGGTAATACTTTAATAAACGAAGCTGTTAAAGGTCGGTTTTTTGAAATAGATACAAATGAAGAAATTGTTTGGGAATACATATGCCCAACAATCGAATCTGGCCCTATGGAATATGACATTAATTTATCTGATATTCCAACATCCAACGCCGGAGGTGATTTGGAAAACGAAGTGTTTAAGATTATTAAGTACTCAACTGATTATTCAGGTTTAATCGGACAAGATTTGACCCCAGGAGATTTTGTAGAGCTGAACAACTCATTAACAACGGTTGAGTTTGATGTAGAAAAAGATTTCTTTTCATTGTACCCAAATCCCACTCAAGATTTTTTAACAATTTCATCTAAAATGGCTGATTTTAAGATTGAAATTTTATCTCTCAAAGGTGCTGTTATCATGGAAATACCTGCTTTGAAAAATATTGAATTAATTGACCTTAGCCACTTACCGATTGGGGTGTTCTTTGTAAAAGTAACAGACAATTCAAATGGCACAATATCAGTTAAAAAATTTATTAAACATTAAGCCAAATATAAATAGTAAAGAATAGTAACTGGCACTAACAATATATATACAAAATAGGCGAAATAGCAGTAAATTCAACGGTTGTAGCCCGCTTCAAAATTGTAACAGTTTGATACGTTTGAATCCCGCAATCGCCTACTTTGCATATACTCACCGTTAGCTACTATTGCCTGCATCTTTTAAAATTTGAAACATTATTCCCGAAAAATACTTTTTTTTAAATAAAATGGCTTACATTTGTATCGTGAACGATATAAACGTGTTCGATATAATCAATATATGAATAAACTTAAGAAAGCGACATTAACACAAAACATTTTCAGAATCCTATTAGCCATTTTTATGACCTATGCCGGATTTAGTCACCTTACTGTCAATAGAATCGAATTCCAAGCTCAGGTGCCGGATTGGGTACCGTTGAGCAAAGATTTGGTGGTAATACTATCTGGTATAATAGAAATGATATTGGGTCTTGGATTAGCTTTATGGAAAAATCAACGCACAAGATTCGGATGGGCGCTGGCCTTGTTTTTTGTTTTGATCTTTCCAGGAAATATTGCCCAATACTTGAATGGCAAAGATGCCTTTGGAGCTTTAAATTCGGATACAGCTCGATTAACACGTTTATTTTTTCAACCTGTACTAATTGCATGGGCTTTATGGTCATCGGGTGCATGGAAAACTAATAAAACTAAAAACTAATGGAAAAGACTCAGTTACACTTAAGCAATCAAATTTGCTTTCCTTTATATTCAGTTTCACGACTTATCACAAAAGCATATAAGCCCTATTTGGAAAAAATGGGTATTACCTATCCACAATACTTAGTACTTATGGTATTATGGGAAGATGATAATCTTTCTGTCAATCAGATTACAGAAAAGTTACTCCTGAATACCAATACGCTTTCACCATTGTTAAAACGGATGGAAAAACTAGAACTTATACAGCGACAAAGATCACTCGAAGACGAAAGGAGCGTTATAGTACAGTTAAAAGAAAAAGGAAAGCTATTGAAAAATAAAGCCGAACCGATTCCTGAGGAACTCCTTAAAAAATTACTTAATGAAAACATCAATTTATCCGAAGTTCTTCAATTGAAAGAATTACTAAACCAATGGATTGAAATTCTTAATGATAAAAATTAAAAAATAACATAAATATAAATCAAAAAATTAAAAATGGAATTATTAGACAAATTAAACTGGAGATATGCTGCAAAAGCAATGAATGGAGAAAAAGTATCTGAAGATAAAATTGACAATATTATCGAAGCTGCTCGTTTAGCTCCTACTTCAAGTGGTTTACAGCCTTTTGAAATAATTGTAGTTAAAAATCAAGAGATTAAAGAACAAATTAGACCTATAGCTTGGAATCAATCTGTAATAACCGACTGTTCTCACCTACTCGTTTTTGCTGCTTGGGACACCTATACAGAAGATAGAATTAACTATATGTTCGATTTAACAAACGAGATTAGAGGATTCAAAAACGAAGGTTGGGAAAACTACCGACAAAAGTTATTACAAATGTATCCTCAACAAGATGCAGAAGTAAACTTTAATCATGCTGCTAAACAAGCATATATCGCGTTTTCACAAGCTATTACAGCTGCGGCATACGAAGGTGTAGATGCAACACCTCTAGAGGGTTTTTACGCTGATAAGTTAGATGAAATATTAGACTTAAGAGCGAAAGGTTTGCGTAGTGCAGTAATGCTACCCATTGGTTACAGAGATACTGCTAACGATTGGTTGGTAAATCTTGTAAAGGTTAGAAAAAGCACAGAAGATTTAGTAACTATTATTGAATAGTAATTTTAAAAATATAATTATGAATAATAATAATTACCCCAGAGCTTTTTCACATATTGGAATTACTGTACCCTATATTCACAAAGCTGTAAAATTCTATCAAGAAATTATGGGATGGTACGTAATTATGAAACCATCTTCAGTAAAAAAAGAAAGTGATACCGCAATTGGACAAATGTGCATTGATGTCTTTGGGGATAATTGGGAAGAGTTTGAAATCGCTCATATGTCAACTTCTGACGGAATTGGAATTGAGCTTTTTTCGTTCCCTCACGGAAAAAAAGAAGCACCTGAGTTTAACCCATTTAACACAGGGCTTTTTCATTTTTGTGTTCAAGACCCAGATATCGAAAATCTTACTAAAAAAATAGTTGAGGCTGGTGGTAAACAGAGAATGCCGATAAGAGAATATTATCCAAATGAAAAACCATATAAAATGGTATATGTAGAAGACCCATTCGGAATTGTTTTTGAAATCTACACGCATAGTTATGAATTGACATATTCTTCAGGTGCTTATTCAAAATAAAAATAGTAGCTAACAATGTAAAAAGCAATAGCGGTTTGGGTCTTAATTCAAACCGTTTTGCTTTTAATTAAGTATATTGTTATTCGAAAGTAGCAGCAGTTAAATCCGCTACTACTATTATACTAAACGTTGTAGCGCATTAAAATGAATATCGAGCCAGTATTAAATTCTTCCAAAATGAAAAAACTATTCCTATCGCTTATCTTAATTCTGATTACTTTGTCTAGTATAGGTCAGAACACCCCATTATACCTTGATTCAAATGGAGTTACTATTAAATGTCTAGCTGATGTCGAGATTGGTTATTCTGATAAAGTTAATGGTATAACTTACACCGTTATAAGTGAAGAACAATTAAGAACAATGATTGCAAATAAGAAAGATATCACGACCATTTGTACATCTAAGATTACTAATATGAAAAATCTGTTTTTTAGCTCTAAATTTAATGGTGATATAAGTAAATGGGATGTCAGTAATGTCACTGATATGAGTCATATGTTTCATTATTCTGAATTTAATGGCGATATAAGTAAATGGGATGTCGGCAATGTTATCAATATGAGTTTTATGTTTTGTGGTGGAGCTGGATTTTTTGGTGTTGTTTATAATCCCTTTAATGGTGATATAAGTAACTGGGATGTCAAAAATGTTACCGATATGAGCTTTATGTTTAAAGCTTCAGAATTTAATGGAGACATAAGTAATTGGGATATAAGTAATGTTACAAATATGAATGAGATGTTTAGAAGAGCAAAAATCAATATAAATTTATCAAGTTGGGATGTTAGTAAGGTCACTAAATGTTCTAAATTCAGTGAAAAAACTCCAAAATGGACAGAACCAAAACCAAACTTCACTAATTGTAATAACACGAATAATTGAATGGTATTATATATTAAGGAAAATAAAAAAATAAAAAAACGGCATACAACAATGTCTATAAGAAATTGCTTGTTCTCGCCTACTTTGGGAATTCCACAGGAATTTCCAACTTGGTGTGTACCTGCAAAATTAAGTGCTATACCACACAACTACTCATGGTCGAGACCGTTGTGCCGCA
>NZ_DBNGMQ010000014.1:0-3566 GCF_057126245.1 Yeosuana sp.
GATTCATCAGTTGGATTGACATTGAACGTGAAATGTTTAAACTTAAGCCAATCAGGTATAAATACTAATAAAGATGCACCGACAAACAACCTGTCTTAAGTTATTTTACATAACTCAAGCCTTGTTTTTACTATAAAATCAAATTGGAAGGAAGAACGTGTTCGGTTTCCAATTCCAACCATACAAATAGATTTAACAAAAATTTTAATTTAAAAACAAGAATATTAACTATATATCTGAATTTAAAAATTATGAAAAAAAAATACTTTTCTTTAATCTTATTAATGTGTGCTTCTATAAGTTTTGCACAAACCATCGATTTTAATAATGGTGGTGGCGACTTTTTATGGTCAAATACTGCTAATTGGTCTGGTGGTGCAGTTCCAATCGCTACAAATACAGTTCAATTACCATTATTAGATGAGTCTTTAGTAGATGCAGATTTTACAATTCAAAAAATTCAAACCTCTGCGGCTACATCAGGAGATGTTTCAGTAGCTGGAACAAATACCTTGACCATAGATCGAGCCACTGGTCACTGGGCTTGGGGTATAGAAAATAAGTCTTCTACTGGTGCCAAATTATCATTTAAGGGTAAAGTTAATTTCAACAAGAGTAGTAGTGATTTTAATGACCATAACGATATATATATACAAGGTAACGCTTCAAATAGCATAGAATTTGCAGAAGGTTCTTTACTAACATTAACCACTGGTGTTAGATTAAATGCTGCTGTTACTGCAACTGGTAGTATTTTCTATTTTAATGGTTCTTTAGCGGGAAGTGGTAGTCTTTTTTTTGGGCCACGTTCAATAAGTACTTTTGGCAGTACTTCTTCAAATTCTGCATTTACAGGAGAGATCGTATACTTTAATAGTAATGTTCAAGTTATTGTTAATACTGCAGATGATGCTGTTTTTTATAGTGGTCCTAAAATTCAAGTAAATAACATCGGTGGTTCAATTACGTTAAATGGCGCTAATGTTTTTGCTTCCACAATTGTTATTAGTGGTACTAGAACCTTTGATTTTATAGCAAATAAAAACCAAAGTAGTATGGGTGATATAATTTTAGGTACTACATCAACTTTAAATTTGACTATTGGTGATGGCGTTACCAACCTTTCGTTTGGTAATACTTCGGCTTCTACATGGGCAGATGGCAGTACACTTAATATCATAAATTACAGCGAAGGCATTGTAAGGTTTGGAACAGATAATACAGGGCTTACAGCAGATCAATTATCTAAAATTGTAGTAGATGGCACAGGGGGTGCTGTTACCTTAAATAGTGAAGGGTATTTAGTTAATGCAAGTTCATTATCGTTATCTGAATTTGAAGAAAATTCAATCAATCCTATTGCTTATCCAACGTTAACTTCAGATAGACTCTATTTTAATAAACCTCAAAAAAATGTTAAAATCTTTAATTTAAATGGTAAACTCCTAAAGCATAATACATCTAAGAATCAATCTGAAATAGGGATTGACTTTTTATCTGCAGGGCTTTATCTTATAGTATTTGACAATCAAATAGTTGAAAAGTTTTTAAAGAAATAAACACTAGATAGCAGCTAATACCCAGAAGATTTTTAATTGCTGTGCGTATTTTGAGCTTACTTATATTTAAATGAACTTATGAGGTATTATAAGTTCATTTAAATATTAAATTAATTTTTGTTTGAAATTAAATTATATAATATGTTGAAAAAAAATACAATATCCGTATTTCTAAGTATCAGTTTTTTAGTGGTTTTAACTTCGGTTAAATCATACTCTATTAATAAGCCTATTGAAACAAGTTCAAACATAGATATTTTATATCTTAGGGATTATGGTGCTATAGCAAATGACGGAATTGACGATGTGCGAGCCATTAAAAAAGCACTAGCAGACTGTAAAACTCTTGGGGCTAAAACGTTGGTTTTTGAAAAAGGACAATATGATTTTTACCCAACATTTGCGGGGGAACGTTATTGTTATATAAGTAACAACGACGAAGGGTTAAAACGGATTGTTTTTGACTTGAAAAACATAAACGATTTAACTATAGACGGTCAAGGAGCTCAGTTAATGTTTCATGGTTTTATGAGTCCTTTTGTGCTTGAAGATTCGCACAATGTCAAAATTAAAAATCTTTCTATAGACTACTCACGGACATTTCATAGCGAAGCTATTATTTTAGGTTATGATGCCGAAGGAATGGATGTCGAAATTCTTGAAAACTTTCCGTTTAGTGTTCGCAGGGGAACTTTAATGTTTACAGATGGACAGAAGCAAATTGGAGCATTAACTACGGTTTCAAAAGGTGTGGCTTATGGAAGTTCACATATGCTGGAATATGATACTGAGAAACGTGAAACCGCCTACATGGTAAAAGATTTTTACTTCAGTAATATCAATGGTTTTCCAGCTAAAAAACTTGAAGGACGTAAAGTACGAATTCGGGTTCCTGGTCTTACAGGGACGATAGGCAATACTATGGTTTTTGGTCCAAATCATCGGAAACATCCAGGTTTTGTAGTATCCGATTCTAAAAATATATCTTTCAATAAGATTACATTACACCATGCAGGTGGTATGGGAATCCTTGGTCAAAGAAGTCACAATATTACTGTTGATTCATGTAAGGTTACGCCATCCAATGGAAGAATGATTAGTGTTACAGCCGATGCTACCCATTTTTCGAATTGTACTGGTAAAATAACATTGACAAACAATTTGTTTGAGAATCAAAAGGATGATGCAACAAATATTCATGGTATTTATGTTCAGGTTATTGAGAAAAGTGCAGAAGATAAAGTGCTTATTCAACTGAAACACCGTCAACAATATGGATTTGATTTTCTAAAACAAGGCATGGCAGTGGAACTAGTTAGGGCTAAAAGTATGCTTACTTACGATACAGCAACCGTAAAACATGTAAACAGAATTAACAAAGAAGTTACCGAAGTGACTTTTGATAAAAATTTGCCGGCAAATCTTGAAATTGGAGATGCCATTGCAGAAATCCGTGATTACCCCGAAATTCTGATAGCCAATAATATTGTTCGTAATAACCGAGCAAGGGGCATGTTGTTGAATTCCCGTGGAAAAACACTGGTTGAAAACAATACATTTCATTCTCCAGGTGCTGCCATACTATTTGAGGGTGATTCATTTCACTGGTTTGAACAAGGTGGAGTTAGTGATTGCGTGATACGCAACAACAATTTTGAAAACTGCTTGTATGGCGTTTGGGGTAAAGCAATTATTGATGTAAAGGCGGGTATTTTGGAAGATAAAGAAACCAGTCGTTACAACCGTAATATTCTGATAGAAGGTAATGTTTTTAAAATGTACGATGATTTGACACTGCTTAATGCGTATTGTGTTGATGGCCTCATTTGGCGAAACAATACCGTTGAAAAAACAGAGGCGTATCCTAAAACTGGAAAGTCAAACAAACCTTTTGTAGTAGAGTACTCCGACAATGTGCAGATTAATGATAAGAATGATTAATCAAACTGAATAAAATTAATAAACAATTTCCTAATGAAAAAACTCTTTAAAATAATAATTCTGCTG
>NZ_DBNGMQ010000015.1:0-23953 GCF_057126245.1 Yeosuana sp.
AAATGAATAAAAAAAGTATATTTGCATCCCGTTACAGATAACCAAAATTCGGGGTGTAGCGTAGCCCGGTTATCGCGCCGCGTTTGGGACGCGGAGGTCGCAGGTTCGAATCCTGCCACCCCGACAAAAAAAATCCAACTGTTTTGCAGTTGGATTTTTTTCTAAAAGTATAATTCATTCTACAATCATATTAAAAGCACCCTTGGTTATAAATTCGGTATTTTTTTCAAAGTCTTTAACGTTTAAAATTTGAGTATAACCATTTGAAATGGCTCCAATTTCTACAGGAACTTTTTTATAAGTGGTGTCGTTTTGTTTTATTAACACGAAGTAAGTATCTTCAATATTAACAACTGCTTCGTTTGGTAAGGCGTCAAATACATCGCTGGATGTTAAAATATCTGTTTCTATGTACATACCTGGTGCAAATAGCTTAGCATCGTCTTCATTTATTAAATCACCATGAATATTGATGGTTCTATCTTGTGTATTAATTGATCTGTTAATTAAATGAACTACACCATCATATGTTTTTTTGCTATTGTTTTGAAGATGAATTTTTATAGGTTGCCCTACTTTAATCAGCGGAAGGTCTTTTTCAAAAATCTTTAGCTCTAAATGCAAGTGGTCTGTATTTTTTACAGTTAATGCGATGTCTGAAGGGTTTAAAAAGATGCCTTTTGAAGCTTCAATAGAAGTTACAGTTCCTGATATTGGCGACAAAACACTGATGGTAGACCGTATAGATTCTCCTGTTAAATTATTGGCGTTAATATACATTAAACTGAGTTTCTTTTGCAAAGATTGATACTGGGCTTGGGTTACTTTATAATCAGATTCTGCTTTAAGAAAATTCTTTTCTGAGGTAACATTGTCAGCCAACAATGTTTTTTGTCTTTCATAATCGGTTTTTAAATAGTTTAATCTTGATTTGGCTTCTAAAAAATCTTGTTGAATTTGAATATATTCGGGGTTTTCTAAAGTAAATAATACCTGTCCTTTTTTAACATAATCACCAGGTAAGAGTGTTAGATTCTTTACATAACCAGCAAAATAAGCGCTAACGGTAGCTTTATTTTCTGGTGGTACATCAAACATGCCATTTGCTTTAATTGACGTGTTAAATTCTTGTTTTTCTAAACTTCCTAATGCCATGTTAGAAGATTCAAATTGTGCTTTTGTAATAGTTATAATATCACTTGCTGTGGTTTCTGAATCGTCAATAACAATGGCGTCTTGTTTGCCCTTAGAGTTACAAGACATTAAAAGAATACCACAAACTACCAGAAATCCTTTTCGTTTTATATTATTTTTTAAAGTGCTTAACATGGTTTCTAATATTAATAGGTTAAATAGTTTAATTCTAAGATGGTAGAATTATAGTTATATAAGTTTTGTAAATAATTAATTTCAATCGTACTTGAGTTTTCTAAGAGTTGCACATATTGAAGAAAATCAATTTCCCCATTCTGAAATGCTTTAGAAGCATTAAGAGTAAGTTCTTCCGACAGTGTTTTTCCTGCACTGTTGTAATAGTTTACCCCTTCTTCATATTTTTTTAAATCTGAATTTAAACTTTTGTATTTAGATTCAAGCTGAATTTTATAGTTTTCGTAGTTATTATCAGTTATCATGGTTTCGGTTTTGGCTGCATTTATTTTTGATTTGTTTGCTCCAAACCATAATGGAATTGATACTCCAGCCTGAAACCCTGAATAGTTTTTAGCATTTATACCGTCATTGGTTCCACTAAAAATAGAAAATTGTAAATCTGGTAGCAACTGCTGCCGTTCTAAAGACAGTGATGTTTGGGAGAGTTCTTTGGCCGTTTGAAAATACTGTAAACCTGGGTTTTCAGATGCATTAAAATCTGAGAGTTTTAGCAGTGGCAATGTTTGTTCTGCAACCACATATGTAGAATCAGTTTGTAACCATTTATTCAAATTTAAATAAGCTTTTTCAATGTTTTCTTTACTTTGTGAAAGCATTAATGCTATTTCTTTTTGTTTTGATTCGGCTGTCAATTTTTCTAGCAGGTTGGTTTCTCCTACATTATAACGTTTATTTGCTGCGTTTGAAAACTGTTGATACAAACTATCGAGATAGGTATATTGTTTTGCAACATTGGTTCTATAGACAACATTATAATATGCCTGATAGACTTCTTTTTTTAAAATACGTTGGTTAACGTTATGCTCTTGAAAGCTTAATTGCGTTTTTTGTTTTTCAACCTTTCGTTGTGTTCCATATATTGTAGGAAATTGAATCGATTGATTGACGCCAAATACTTTTAAAGGTTGACCGTTTTCAGCAATATTATTTTCATCATAATGATAATAAACCTGAGTTTTATCAAAATTTAAAGCACTTCCAACCATTTGTTTTGATTGCGTTACTTTATTTGCCGAAGCTTTTATAGCATTGTTGTTTTCTAAAGCAATTTCAATAGCTTGTTCTGCTGTAATCACTTTTGTTTGCGAGATGCTCAATGCTGGTATTAAAAATAGTATCAAAAGAGGTAAAACCTTATTTTTTATTTTGATTTGTGGTGTTTTACCTTGTCTGTCAAACATAGCATAAAGAACAGGCAAAACAATAAGTGTAAGGGCAGTAGCACTAATAAGTCCTCCAACAACAACAGTTGCTAAAGGTCGTTGAACCTCTGCACCAGCAGATGTAGAAATAGCCATTGGTAAAAATCCAAAGGCTGCCGCAGCAGCGGTTAATAAAACAGGGCGTAATCTATTATTAGTTCCCATAAGAATACGTTTATTAATATTTTTGATACCATGCGCTTTAAGCTCCTTAAACTCTTCAATAAGTACAATACCATTTAAAACAGCAATACCAAACAATGCAATAAAACCAACACCAGCCGAAATACTAAATGGTAGGCCTCTTAAATATAGTAGGAGTACACCACCAATGGCCGATAATGGAATCGCACTATAGATAATTAATGCTTCTTTTACCGAGTCAAAAGCGAAATATAATAGCACAAATATTAAAGCTAAGGCTATAGGAACTGCTATTTTTAATCTGGCAGAAGCCGTTCTAAGATTTTCAAACTGACCGCCATAACTAACCGAGTAACCAACAGGTAGTTTTATTTCACTATTAATAATGTCTTGAACGTCTTTGACAACGGATTCTAAGTCGCGATTTCTAACATTCACACCAACTACGATACGTCTTTTTGTATTGTCTCTTGAAATTTTTGCAGGTCCTTTTGTGTAGCTTATGTCTGCAAATTCGCTTAGTGGTAGGCTATTTCCGTTAGGAAGTAAAACAGAAGCCGTTTCTATATTCTGAATGTCTTTGCGGTATTTTTCATCATATCTAACCACTAAATCGAATTGTTTTTCACCTTCAAAAACAGTTCCTGCAGTCATACCTGCAAATCCCATGGTGATAATTTTATTTAAGTCTTCAATATTTAAACCATATTTAGCAATGTTTTTTCTGTTATACTTAACAGACATTTGTGGTAATCCAGCCGTTTTTTCAACAGAAATATCTGCGGCGCCTTCAACATTTTCAATAGCTTTTTCTACTTCAAGCGCTTTGTTGTAGAGAATATCTAAATCTTCACCAAAAATTTTAATAGCTAAATCGGCACGAACACCAGTAATCAGTTCATTAAACCGCATTTCGATAGGTTGTGTAAATTCATAATCAATACCGGGAATTTCTTTAGAAAGCGCTTCTTTAAATTTGTCTGCTAGTTCATCTTTAGAATTTGCAGACACCCATTCGCTTTTAGGTTTTAATTTAATAATTACGTCGCTTTCTTCCATAGACATGGGGTCTGTTGGTACTTCTGCGGCACCAATGCGGCTCACCACTTGTTCAACTTCTGGAAAGGTTTTGAGAATTTTTTCCATGCGCGTTGTGGCTTCAACCGTTTTTGTTAAAGAGGTTCCTGTTTTAAGTACAGGTTGAATTACAAAATCTCCTTCGTCTAAGGTTGGAACAAATTCACCTCCCATTTTTGAATACAGAAAGGCAGTAAATAATAATAATAATACAGAGAGGCCAAGGACTAATTTTTTTTGTCTTAACGCTAATGCGATGGTAGGTTTGTATTTGTTCTCAAGAAAACTAATAAGTCTCGAAGAGATGTTTCTTTTTTCTGGGTTTGAAGGTTTAATAAACAAAGAAGCCATTACGGGAATGTAAGTAAAACATAATACCATGGCACCAATAAGGGCAAAACAAAAGACCAATGCCATAGGGCGGAACATTTTACCTTCAACATTCACTAATGATAGAATAGGAATAAAAACAATGATGATGATAAGCTGACCAAAAACAGCAGATTTCATCATTTTAGTGGCTCCTTGATAGGTAATATTGTCAATTAAACCTTGTCTTTTATCTTTTGGAAGTGCTAATAATTTAGCTCTTTGGCTGGTTATTTTAAAGGCTATAAACTCCACGATAATTACTGCACCGTCGATGATAATACCAAAGTCAATAGCACCTAAACTCATAAGATTAGCATCTACACCAAAAATATACATTAGGGAAAGTGCAAATAGTAAACATAATGGAATCACTGAGGCTACTACCAAACCAGATCTTAGGTTACCTAAAAGAAGTACCACAACAAATATGACTATTAAGCAGCCTAAAATTAAGTTTTCTGCTATGGTTGTAGTCGTTTTTGCGATAAGTTCACTTCGCTCTAAAAATCCATTAATGCTAATTCCTGGAGGTAATGACGATTGAATCTCACTTACGCGTTCTTTTACAGCATTTATAACGGCATTTGAATTTGCGTCTTTTAACATCATAACTTGCCCCAATACTTTTTCGCCTTCACCGTTACCCGTTATCGCTCCGAAGCGATTGGCTTTTCCAAATTCAACGGAGGCAATATCTTTAACATAAACAGGTACATTATTTCTGTTAGTAACGACAATGTTTTTGATGTCTTCAAGAGAATAAACTAGGCCTTCCCCGCGAATAAAATAACTTTCATGTTGTTTTTCGATATAACCTCCACCCGCAATACTGTTATTTTTTTTAATGGCGTCAAACGCGTCAAAAATAGAAATATTCATTGCTCTCAAGCGCTCAGGGCTTAATGCTACTTCGTATTGTTTTAAATGACCACCCCAAGTATTTACTTCAACAACCCCAGGAATCCCAGATAATTGACGTCTTACAATCCAGTCTTGAATGGTTCGAATATCGGATAAGGAATATTTGTTTTTGTATTTTGGGTCTACATTAATAATATACTGGTAGATTTCTCCTAGTCCCGTAGAGACAGGTCCCATAAAAGGCGACCCGAAACCAGCAGGAATTTTCTCTTCGGCATTTTTTATCTTTTCGGCAATCAATTGTCTTGGTAAATAGGTCCCCATATCATCATCAAAAACAACAGTAACAACGGATAAGCCAAATTTAGAGACTGAACGAATATCCTTAACTCCTGGTAAGTTTGCCATTTCAAGCTCAACAGGATACGTTAAAAACTTTTCGACATCTTCTGTTGATAGATTTCTGGATGTTGTAATTACCTGTACTTGGTTATTGGTTACGTCTGGTACGGCCCCAATAGGAATGTTTACGAGAGAATAAAGACCAAAACCAATGATTCCTGCAGTAAAAAGAAAAATAATAAGTTTATGGTGAATGCTATATTGAATAATTTTTTCTAACATTTTTCAAATGTTTTTAATATCATACAAAGTTATAACCTAAAGGTAAGATTCTTATTGGAGGTTCCTTAAGATTCACTTAAAAAAAACAGAAAGAAATAGGAAGAATGTATTAAATAAAAAAAAGGTTCGGGAACCACCCCGAACCTAACCAACCGTTTAAGAAATTTTATTAATTTGAAAATTAATTGTTTCTTAAATATGATACAAAGGAATGAAATTTTTTTGAAATAGATTTGTTTTTTTTCTTAAGATTTGGTTAAAATATAACGGTAAATATGGTTCCTTTATTAATAGTGCTTTCTAATTGAACCGCATCGCCAACTATTTTTATTTTACCCGAATGTTTTGTTGCTTCAAAATTTAAGCGATTATCAACATTTTGATACATGGTTTCTTGAACATCAAAAAAAACAGTACTGAATATGATGGCCAAAATAATGGCTGTGGCAATCATATAATGTAACGATATTCTATTTTTAAAACTTCACTTCATTGTTCTTCAGCAATATATCCAATGCCCCTTATGGTTTTAATATAGTCTTCATTAGCGTTTAACTTTAGTTTTTTTCTCAGCGCATTAATATAAACATCAATAACACCCGTATTATATTCAAAATGAATATCCCATACATTTTGAATAATGCTTGTTCTTTCACAAACAGAGCCTTTATTTCTTAGTAAATATTCTAACAGGGCAAATTCTTTTTGTGTTAGTGAAATTTAACGGTGTTCTTTAAAAACTTTATGTGATTTTGTGTTAAGTGTAATTTTTCCAATGGAGAAGTTGGTATGTTTCCCAGATTTTGGTCTTAATTGTACTTTGATGCGTTCTAATAGTTCATCAAAATGAAAGGGTTTTTTTATATAATCATTTCCACCAGATTGCAGACCAAATAAAGTTTCATCAACAGTATCTTTAGCGATTAAAAATATGACGGGTGTTTCAGTGAACTTTTTTCTGAATTGCTTACAAATTTCAATACCGCTTATATCCGGTAGCATCCGGTCTAATAGTAATAATTAGTAATTTTCAGTTAAAGCCATTTCTAAACCTTTTTCACCATTATCGGCAACATCTACAACATAAGATTCTTCTTCTAAACCTTGTTTGATAAAATTAGATATACCAATTTCATCCTCTACTATTAGTATCTTCATTATGCAAAAGTTTTTTTTTAATTTTGAAAATTCACAAAAATTTCCTTAAAGAATTTAAAATGATATACTGTTGAATGTTAAGGGGATCGTCACAACCTTAATTTGAGAAAAATAAACCTGGATGTTATGCATTAATTCATTTAGTGATTAACTATGAAAAGAAAGAAAATGACATAACTTATCTTGAATAAATAAGTATTTAATCCTCACATCAACTTTTGTCTATTAATTAAGTTCTGGCGGCTCTAAATCTTGTAGTTCATTGAGTTGTTTTAGCAAGTCGAATGTTTTCTTTGCTTCAACTTCATCAACAACACTAATTGCAGCACCAACATGCACCATAATGTAGTCATTTACATTTGCTTCCGGAACAAGCGTCAGACTCACTTCTTTAATAACTCCATCAAAAGATACTTTGCCTGTTCTAAATGTTTCGTCTAATTGACCTGTTATTTCTATTAATTTTCCCGGGATTGAAAGGCACATATCTATATTGAATTAATTAATTTTCTTTTAACCATTTGTACCATTGTTCCATGCCTTCACCTGTTGTTGCGGAAACTTCAAAAAACCTTAAGTTCGGATTTACTTGTAAGGCATATTCTTTTAGTTTTTCTAAATCAATATTTAGATAAGGAAGTAAATCAATTTTGTTGATAATACAGATATCTGATGTATGAAACATGTCTGGATATTTGATGGGTTTATCTTCACCTTCGGTGGTACTAATAATGACAACACGTTTATTCTCTCCTAAGTTAAACATAGAAGGACAAACCAAATTGCCTACATTCTCAATCATTAAAATAGAGTTATCTTTTATTTCGAGTTTTTTAACGGCTTCATAAATCATGTCGCTTTCTAAATGGCACCCTTTTCCTGTATTGATTTGAATAACAGGAATACCTAAAGCATCTATTCTATTAGCATCATTTAGTGTTTGTTGGTCGCCTTCAATAACATAAAAGGATTTTTCATTTTTTAAGTCGGTTAAAGTTCTTTCTAAAATGGATGTTTTACCAGATCCAGGGGAACTAACCAAATTGATGGCGAAGATGTCTTTAGCTTCAAAATAGCCTTTGTTTCTTGCAGCCATAACGTCGTTGTGCTGTAAAATGTCTTGCTCAAGGTCTATTACTGTTTTATGATGATAGTCGTGAGTGTGAGAATGATCGTGTTGATGATCGTGGTCGTGGTCGTGACTATGACTGTGTTCATGACTATGAGCATGTCCATCATGATGGTGATGATGTTCATGAGTTTTGTTTTCTTTTGGAGATAGAATGGTTACACCATTCTCTCCAGATCCGCAACCGCAGGTTCCACACATGATTTTTAATTTTTAGAGTTACTCAAAGATAATCAATTAATATATTTTTTTTAAAATGCTTCAGAGCTTTATTAAGATTTAGTAATCCCTCGTTACTCAAACCAATTTTTAATTTCCATTCATAACCTTGAATTGCCAAAACGGATGCTTCAGGATTATGATTGTATAGTTTATGCGACAAATACAAAATAGTTTCAGGTTCTAAAGTATGCGTACTAAAACTATATTTTTCTGAAGGTTTACATGGTTTAAAAAAATAACCATCTTCAGTATCTTCCTTAGTAGCATCAACAAAAATGACAGTGCCATATGTAGAAATTAATTCAGCATCTTCAATTTGTAGTTGATATCTGTATTCTAAAATAGGTTTTGATTCAAATTCTTTTATAAGATCCAAAAATAACCAACCTAAACCGTCATCTTGTCTGCCACTGTTACCAATGCCAATAATAATTGTTTTATCTAATTTTTTCATCAATTATATTACCTTGGAAATCCTGTATTTGCACTTTTAAAGGCATATCACCTAAAGCATGTGTAGCGCAACTTAAGCATGGGTCGTAGGCTCTAATGGCTACTTCAACTTGGTTAAGCATGCCTTCTGTAATTTCTGGTGTCCCGCTAATGACATTCTTGGCAACCCATTTTACTGCTTGATTCATTGGTTCGTTGTTATGCGTTGTTGATACAATTAAATTACAGCGTGTAATACGGTCTTTATCATCAACTTCATAATGATGGATTAACGTGCCTCTTGGCGCTTCAATAATACCAATACCCTCACCACGCCTTTCACCTTTTCTAACCAAGTCATTGCTTAAAATATCTTCATCATTCAATAGGTTTTTTATCATTTCTGCGCAATAAAGCATCTCTATTAATCTAGCCCAATGTGAGTACATGGTTTTGTTATTGATTTTGCCGTTGGTTGCCAGTTTAAAAATAATTCGTTCTTGTTCAGCAAAAGGCGTTTCAATACCATTACATATATTTATACGTGCCAAAGGACCAACTCGGTTCCACCCTTTATCCTTTCCTAATTCTTTTAAATATGGAAATTTTAAGTAAGACCACTTTTCAACACCTTCATTAAAGTGTTGGATATAATCTTTGTTTTCAATATCATTTAGAGTGACTTTTCCATTGGCGTCAAGGGCTCTTAAATGGCCATCATATAGTTCTAAAAATCCATTTTCTTTATTCACTAACCCTAAATGCCCAGAAGGATATTCAGCAAAAGTATCTAACCAAGAATTATTGGCATCATGATAATTTTTAATGAATTCAATTATTTCTTTTGACCAGTTAATCATGGCATCAATTGATGGAATGTCTTTGCTGTTTAAGAAATAGTCTCTGTCTTTTAAAGTGATTTTTTTATGGACACCACCAGGAACTGCTGAAATACCATGAATGCGTTTACCAGCAATAGCCTTAATAATCTCTTGACCAAATTTTCGCATGAGTATGCCTTTTTTTGCTAAATCAAGATGTTCTATAGCAACCTCTGCCACATTGCGTTTTGCAGGGTCTGCATTAACACCAAACAATAAGTCTGGTGAAGCCAGATAAAAAAAATGTAACGCATGCGATTGGAATACTTGTCCGAAATGTAAAAGTTTTCTAATTTTTTGAGTAGGCATTGATAAATCTTTTGGTTCTAAACCAACAATTTGATCGATAGCTTTTGCTGCTGCTAAATGATGACTTACAGGACAAATACCGCAAAGTCGCTGAACTAATACGGGAGCTTCCCAATATGGATGACCTTGAATAAAACGTTCAAAACCACGAAATTCTACAATATGAAAAAAAGAGTCTTTTACTTTGTTATTTTCGTCTAAATGAATGGTGACTTTACCATGTCCTTCAACTCGTGTTACAGGATCTATGATTATTTTTTTCATCTTTAATCGTATTTAAATTCTTCGTGTGTAATTGAGTATTCTTCGTTTAAGAGAATATTTTTTACAACTTTCCAAATATGCTTTGCATTAGGAGGACAACCAGGAATGAAATAGTCAATTTTTACAATTTCATTACACGGATACACATTGTTTAAAAGTTTAGGAATATCTTCATGGTTCGGTATAACGTTAGCTCCAATTTCGCTTGTTAATCCGTGAATATAAGCTTCTTCCAAACATTCTTTAAGGGGAACAAAATTTCGCATGGCAGGAATTCCACCCATAATAGCACATTCGCCAAAAGCAACGAGGATATCACATTTTTTTCTAAACTCTTTAATGACTTCAATGTTTTCTGAATTTGCGCATCCACCTTCAATTAAACCAATATCACAGCGTTTACTAAATTTTTTAATATCTGTTAGTGGTGATTTATTGAATTCTACTATTTTCAAAATATCCAATATATCAGTATCAATATCCAATAAAGACATATGACAACCAAAACATCCTGCTAAAGAGGTAGTGGCAACAATGAATTTATTTTCGTCATTTCGTTTTTTTGAAGGTTCATTTCTTACTGTTTCTCTGTTTTTCCCGACTAAATCGTACTTTCGCTCACCAAAAGGCTGTTCGTAAATCATTCCTTTTATTAAAATTGCGCCAACAGGACAAAGGTTCATAGCATGCAAAGCTTCTGCATCTGTTAATTTAGCTTCTTCCTCATAATCAATATTTACGCGTGTTTTTACGCCTCTATTTACAAAGGAGAAAACATTTTTTCCATCTTTTGTTTTTATTTCTTCGACACACCGTTTACAAAGTATGCATCTATTGGACTCCATAATCATTCGGTCTGAATTAAAATCCACAATTTTTTTACTGTATACATGTGGAAAACGTGAAACGGTAACTCCCATGTCGTAGCCTAAATTCTGTAAATCGCAGTGCCCACTTTTTTCACATGATGGACAGAAATGATTCCCTTCCGCATACAGCATTTCAATAATGGCTTTTCTGGTATTTATTAGTTCAGGCGTATTAATTTCTACATCCATTCCTTCATACACTTTTGTTGTGCAACTGGTTGTAGTTTTGCCATTAACAATCACTGTGCAAATTCGGCATGTTCCTAAAGGCGGATTGGCTTTATGAAAATGACATAATGTAGGAATGTATATTCCGTTTTCTTTAGAAGCATCTACCAAGTTTTTTCTTGATTGAACTTGATAGCTTTTGCCATCGATGGTTATGTTTACTAAATTATTCATAAGTGCTTTCTATTTCGTGGATGATACTATCATAATTTTCAACGGCTTTTTCTAAATCAAAAGACTGGTTAAAATCACTTTCGGCAAGGAGACATTTTTGGAATTCACCAGGAAATTTTAGCATAGAAGTTAGCAAGCAATTAGTAGACGTTTTTCCCAGCCCACATCGGCTAGATTGTTTAATTATAGTACTCCATTCCTTAATCTCATCAAGATCAGTTTGATCTGCATGGCATAGCATAATTTTATTAATTTTCTTGTTTAATAAAAAATTTCCAGTTCTACATGGTACACATATACCACAAGACTCTGCAACAAAAAATTTAGTTATATTTTTAAGTATTGATAGTAGATCACGTTTGCTATTGAAAACCATGAACGAACCACCACTTCTTAAGCCAACGCCACTCATTTTACGAGAATATTCAACTGGGTCTTTAAAAGAAAATTGAATGTGTTCTGCTAATAAATTCTCACCAGATATTTCTCTGTCAAAATCTACTTCTGATAAGCATTCGCCTGCAAAACCGTTGAATAAAATATAGTGTGGGTCTTTTGCCTTAATCAAATCCAAAAAATCTTTCAATTTCATACCCCATTCTATTTCATAAACGCCTGGTTTTTTACAATCACCAGAAGCACTTAACAATTTAGTTCCAGGAGTTGCTTGTGTACCAATGCTTAAGTATTTGGCCAATCCCATTTCCATAATTCTTGGTACTGCACAAAGTGTTTCTACGTTGTTTACGACTGTTGGTCTGCCCAAAAAACCTTTCTCAACAGGAAAAAACTCTTTTGTTGTTGGTTCTCCGCGTTTACCCTCCATAGAAGCAATTAGGGCAGTTTCCTCCCCACAAATGTAGGCGCCTGCTCCCAGATGTATATTAACTTTAAAATCGAATCCTTTTATCCCAAGAATGTTGTTGCCTAAGAAGCCTTTCTTGTTAAAAGCCTTTATGGTGTCTTCAAGTTTATCCTTTAAATAAAAATATTCGGCTCTTAGGTAAATGGTTCCTTCTTTAGCACCAACAGCATATCCAGCCATTGCCATTCCTTCTAATAACAACCCAGGTAGTTTGTTTAATAAAACGCGATCTTTAAAAGTTCCTGGCTCTCCTTCATCGGCATTACAGATAATATGTTTTTGGTCAGATGTGTTATCTCTACAGAATTGCCATTTGACTCCCGTTGGGAAAAATGCACCACCGCGACCAGATAGTTTAGAGTCTTTAACAAGTGCTATAACTTCTTCCGGTTTAAAATCTTTTAGTTTTTTTAGAGCATCACCTTGTCTGTAATCTTTAAAAAAGACAGCTTTATCATCCTTTGGTTTATATTGGATGTTATCTTTTGGATAGTTGCTTAATGATTCTACAGAATGTCCTTGCCGTAATTTTGAAACGATAGTTTTAACCTTTTTAGGCGTAAGATTTGTAAACGCATGAAAATTTATAAGAGCCGATGTTTCTTGATCGCTTAAGCCTAGGCATGATGTTTTAAAAAACCCAAACTCGTTGTCTGCCGTAACATTCCCGATTTTTATACCTAATTCTTCTTCAAATGCTTCTTTTATCGCTTGATAATCATAAAGTTTTGAAATGGTAGAACAGTTAAGGTAGATGGTATACTTGCCTGCATGCTTGCGATGAAAAAAGTGATAAAAAGAAATAACCCCTTCAAGCTCCATTCTTGAGATGTTAAATTCTTTTGCAATTTTAGTTTTGTCATCATGACTGATATACCTTCTTTTTTTCTGAATATCCCATAGAACATTCATTAAAACGGATTTTCTTGCAGAGGTTTCTTTAGTCGCCATTTTAAAGAGAAATGATTTCTAACTAAAGTAGTAATCTAAAAAAAGATATAAAATGACAACTGTTAGGTATTATTGAATTGCTAAAAATTTACTATCAGGCTAGGTTAATTGGAAAAGTTTGGTCAAATGGTAAAAAAAACTAAATTAAATGAATGTTTTTAAGAGACTTCCAGACTTTTTACTAATAATTCTTTTCCTTTTATAATGTGTTTAAGGTAGCTATTACATTTGGGGCAAGCGTCAAAAATGTTTTTTAATTTAAATTTATGATCACATTCTCCACATTTAGCCTCTCCTTCAATAACGTTAATTTTTTTCTTAGCACTTTCTAAAACAGTGTTTTTAACTGCTGAAGGCCAAATAAAATCGAGTGAATCAAATTCTATTCCTGCTAAAGTCCCTATCTCTAATTCAATTAAGTCAACTCTATTTTTTTTTGCTTTTTTAGTTTCTTTTTCAGCAATGTCAACTATTCCTAATGCTATTGATAATTCATGCATATAGTTAATATGTTTAGTATGTATATTACTAGTATTAAGAACAATAGTAAATAATTATAGAATTCAATAGTATGACAAAAATCATGTTTTTTCTAGGAATGATTTTTTAGTTTTAAGAGTTTCTATTAAAAACGTACCGGAAATAATCAATTTTTATAAACTAAATTTTAATTATGGCTAACAATAACAAAGTAAGAGAAACTTATTATGAGAGCATAATAAAACAGGGCTATAGTAGAAGAGATTTCATGAAGTTTGCCACCTATATTGCTGCCTATATGGGATTGGAAAACTCTATGGTTGGCCAAGTGGCAAAATCTCTTGAAACGACGCACAGGGTGCCAGTAATTTGGGAACATTTCCAAGAGTGTACGTGTTGCAGCGAATCTTTTATTCGGTCTGACCACCCCATTGTAGCAGATATTATTCTTGATAAAATTTCTTTAGATTATACTTTAACCTTAATGGCTGCTTCAGGGCATCAAGCAGAAGCTGCTAAGCAGGCCACTATGGAAAAATACAAGGGTGAGTATATTCTTTGTGTTGAAGGTTCTGTGCCTATGGGAGGTGATGGTAATTACTGTTGTATTGGAGGAAGATCAGCTAAAGATTTATTAATTGAATCTGCAGCAGGAGCAAAAGCAATTATTGCTTGGGGTAGTTGTGCAACCAATGGTTGTGTTCAGGCTGCAAAACCAAATCCTACAAACGCAACACCAATTCATAAAATTATAAAAAATAAACCTATAATAAGGGTTCCAGGATGTCCTCCTATTGGAGAAGTGATGGCTGGTGTTATTGTTCATTTAGTCACTTTTGGCAGACTGCCTGAGTTAGACAGATTAGGAAGACCAAAAGCATTTTATGCTAAACGTGTTCATGATAGTTGTTACAGAAGACCTTATTACGATGCCGGATTGTTTGCAGAAACATTTGATGACCAAAATGCTAAAGATGGGTATTGTTTATATAAATTAGGTTGTAAAGGACCTATGACATATAATGCTTGTGGTACTATAAAATGGAATAATGGTGTGAGTTATCCAATTCAATCAGGTCATGGTTGTATTGGATGTAGTGAAGATAGTTTCTGGGATAATGGACCTTTCTATGAAAGAATGGCAAAAGTTCCTGGATTTCATGAAGAAGGTCTTGCTGATGACATAGGAAAAATAGGTGCTGGTGTATTGGCTGGAGGACTAGTTGCTCATGCGATAGGAGCCAACATTTCTAAAAGAAAGGAGTTAAAAAGTAGAATAAATCGAGGCATATCAAACGAAAAAAATATTGACTCTTAAATAGTATAATTATGGCAAATAGAATAGTAGTTGATCCTGTTACCAGAATTGAGGGTCATTTAAGAATAGAAGCAGAAATAAAAGACGGAATAATAGTAGATGCCTATAGCTCCAGTACAATGGTAAGAGGCATTGAAGAAATTGTTAAAGGAAGAGATCCTAGAGATGTTTGGGCTTTTGTACAAAGAACTTGTGGGGTTTGTACTACAGTACATGCTTTAACGTCAGTTAGAGCTGTTGAAGATGCTTTAGGTATTGCAATACCACCAAATGCCGAAATGGTAAGAAATATTATGGAAGGGGCATTATATATGCATGACCATACCATTCACTTTTATCACTTGCACGCCTTAGACTGGGTTGATGTTGTAAATGCCTTAAAAGCTGATCCACAAAAGACATCAGAATTAGCACAAAGTATATCCAATTGGCCAAAAAGCTCACCAGGATATTTTTCAGATATTAAGAAACGCATCACCAAATTTGTTGAAAGTGGGCAGTTAGGAATTTTTGCTAATGGTTATTGGGGTCATCCTCAAATGAAATTACCTGCTGAGGTCAATCTAATGGCAGTGGCTCATTATTTGGAAGCACTGGAATGGCAAAAAGAAATTGTTAAAGTCCACACTATATTTGGAGGTAAAAATCCACATCCAAATTATTTAGTTGGGGGAATGGCTTGTGCAATCAACACAGAAAACCCAGGAGGAATCAATGCAGAAAGATTGGCTATGGTTAAATCGCTTCTAGATGAAGGAAAACGCTTTATTGAGCAAGTATATATTCCTGATCTGTTAGCTATTGCATCCTTCTATAAAGATTGGGGTGCCATTGGAAAAGGTTTTGGTAATTACATGTCATATGGTGATTTCCCAGTTAATGGCTATGCAGATCAATCTAATTTTAAATTCCCACAAGGTGTTATTTTAAATAATGACTTATCGAATGTTCTGGATGTTAACCATAGAAGTAGTGATGAAATTGAAGAATTTGTAAATAATTCCTGGTATGATAATTATGCTGAGGGAAAAGATACTGGAAGACATCCATGGGAAGGAGAAACAAATATTAAATATTCTGGTCCAAAACCACCATATGAGCATTTGAATGTTGAAGAAAAGTACAGTTTTGTAAAAACACCAAGATGGAAAGGTAAGCCTATGGAAGTTGGTCCTTTAGCTAGACTTTTAGTAGGTTATGGAAGAGGTAATAAGGAAATACAAGAAGCGGTAAATGCTGCTTTAGAACATTTAAATGTTCCTGTGGATGCGCTTTTCTCTACGTTAGGAAGAACAGCAGCTCGTGGTATTGAAACGCAATTAGTTGCTAATTGGACTATGGAATTTTATGATACCTTAATTAGTAACATAAAAAATGGTGATGAAAGAATGGCAAATACTGAAAATTGGGAACCTTCTACTTGGCCAGCTGAAGCAAAAGGAGTTGGTTTTATGGAAGCTCCAAGAGGAGCACTTGCACATTGGATAAAAATTAAAGACGGAAAAACAGAGAACTATCAACAGGTTGTTCCAACCACTTGGAATGCCTCTCCAAGAGATCCAAAAGGAGAACGTTCAGCTTACGAGTCTTGTTTAATTGGAACGCCTGTGGCAGATCCTGAACTGCCTTTGGAAATCATTCGTACTATTCATTCATTTGACCCATGTTTGGCCTGTGCAGTACATTTATATGATGAACATGGTAATCACATTTCTAGAGTTCAACATACAGGTAGTTGTGAAATTTAGCTAAACAAAAGGGATCATGAAAAAAATAACAAATTTTAAACGTGTATACGTCTGGGAATTACCAGTCAGGATCTTTCATTGGTTAAATGTTTTAACTCTATTTGTATTGGTTGTTACTGGTTTTATTATTGCTAATCCACCAGCTATTTTATCTAGTGCAGAAGCAACAAATTTACATTCTTTTGGAATTGTTAGATTTTTGCATTTTACTGCTGCCTACGTATTCTTATTCGTTTTAATATTGAGAGTTTATTGGTCATTTATGGGCAATAGATTCGCAAGTTGGAGAGCGTTTTGGCCGTTTACAAAAAAGAACTGGAATAATTTTTGGTATGTTATGAAAATTGATATCATGCTAATGAATGAGGAAGAAGAAGATGTGTCTAAAATTAGTATTGGACATAACAGTGTAGCCACACTTTCATATTTGGTTATGTTTGTTTTAGCTCTTTTTCAAATAGCAACAGGTTTTGCCTTATATAGCGATATGTCCTCCTGGTGGTTACCCAAAATGTTTACTTGGGTAATTCCATTTTTTGGTGGAGACTTTATAGTGAGGAGTATTCATCATACAGCTATGTGGTTTTTTATTTTCTTTGCTATGGTTCATGTTTATTTGGTGTTTTATCATGATTGGTTAGAGGGAAGAGGAGAAGTGTCTTCTATATTCGGAGGCTATAAGTTTGTTTCTGATGAACGGATTAAAAAAGCCCAAGTTGACGAAGAAGTAGAAATTAAAGATGAAAAGGGAATTGTAGGTACTAAATAAAATTGGTTTTATTAATTAATCTTAAATTCATTCATAGACATACAATTTCGGATTTGAATGAATTTATTTTTTACCTTATTATACGGAATGCCAATTAATAAATTTAAAGCAAAGAAAATATTTATAAATAGCATTACATCTAATCTTTAAAATAAGAAACATATATAGATGAATACTCCAGAAAGAACACCAGTGGCAATAAGTAGTGACTCCTATTTTTTTGAAAAAGATAAATCTAATAGTATTTTAGTGATGGGAGTTGGTAATTATTTGATGGGAGATGAAGGCATTGGCGTCCATATTATTCAGGAAATGGTAAAACAGGAACTTCCAGAATATATAGATATTCTTGATGGAGGTACTGGCGGTTTTTTACTGTTAAGTTGTTTTCAGGTGTATCCCACTATTATTTTTGTTGATGCCACAATGGATGGGAAGCCAGAAGGTACTATCTCTTTAATTCGGCCTAAATTTGCATCAGACTTTCCTTCTGCTTTAAGTGTTCACGATGTAGGTTTAAAGGATATGATTGAAGCTGTTTATCTTATGGATAAGGTACCAGATATACATTTATTTACCGTATCAATAAAGGAAATTAATCCTATGACTATTGAATTAAATGATAAGGTAAGAGATGCCATCCCAGAATTAATAGAGAGGATTTTAAGTCATTCTAAAAACCTACATTTAAAACTAGTGTAAACTTTTAGTTTGATTTAAATTCTAAATATAAATGAGAAAAACCATTGGCATTAAAATTACTGGACAAGTTCAAGGTGTTGGTTTTCGCCCTTATGTTTACAATTTAGCTCAAGAATTTTCATTAAAAGGCTCAGTTTCTAACGATGAAAATGGTGTAATTATTTGGGTTCAAGGTTTAGAGAAATCAATTAATGATTTTTATAATAAGTTAATTAATTTACCGCCACCAGTTTCCAAAATAAAAAACAGTTCAATTTTTGAGATACAGCATTCTGATTTTGATGATTTTAAAATAGTATCTTCAGTAAAAAAAGGACAGCTTAATTCAATACTAACGCCAGATTTTGCCATTTGCAATGATTGTCAGAATGATATTGTAACCCCTAATAACAAACGTTATAATTATCCATTTACAACCTGCGTTAATTGTGGTCCACGTTGGGCAATTACAGAAAATTTTCCTTTTGAAAGAAACCATACAAGCATTGATGATTTTCCAATGTGTAAAGCCTGTCAAGAAGAATATGAAAATCCTTCAAACAGACGATTTCATTCTCAAACAAACACATGTCCTACTTGTGGTGTCAATTTATATTTAATAGACAATTTTGGTCAACATATTCAAGTTCAAAAGACTGATTTATTTCATAAAGTGGCGTCGCTTTTAGAAAAAGGAAAGATTATTGCCATAAAAAATACAAGTGGTTTTTTGTTATGCTGCAATGCGGAAAATAAAACAGTAGTTAATAAGTTAAGAAAAAAAAAGAAAAGACCAAATAAGCCATTTGCTGTGCTATATCCTTCTGTCGATATTTTGAAAGGTGAATTACAAATAACTAAAGAACAGGAATATAGTTTAAAATCTGTTGAGAGACCTATTAATATTATTAATTCAAATAATTATAACGGTAAAATAGCTTTAAACCTAGTAGCTCCTGGGCTAAATCAATTAGGAGTTATGCTTACGTATTCTGGAATTTTACAGTTGCTATCTAATGAATTAGAATTCCCAATAGTGGCTACTAGTGGGAATATTCATGGTTCTCCAATTATAAGTGAAAATGACGATGCTTTTGAAAAATTAAAGCACGTCGCTGATTATTTTTTAAATCATGATTTAAAAATTGTTCATCCTCAAGATGATTCTGTAGTAAAGTTTAGTAAAAAATTTAACACAGAAGTTTTGTTCCGTAGATCCAGAGGTTACGCCCCTAATTTATTCAATACATCGATTAAGGCAGATAGAAAAATTATGGCGTTGGGTGCGCATTTTAAAAGCACTATTGCTTATATCCCTAATTCCTACGTGTATATAAGTCAATATTTAGGAAACCTTGATAATTTTGATGTTTACAATCGTTTTACAAAAACAGTTTCAAACTTTATAGATGTTTTTGAACAAAAGCCTGATGTACTCCTTGTTGATTCTCATTCTGGATATCAAAGCACTATGTATGGTGAGGAACTATTAAAAAATAATAATTTTGAATTATATAAAATCCAACATCATAAAGCACATTTTGCGTCGGTTTTGGCGGAACATGATTTGTTTGAATTAAAGGAACCGATTTTAGGTGTTATTTGGGATGGAACGGGGTATGGCGATGATGGTCAAGTTTGGGGTGGAGAATTTTTTAACTATCATTTAAATGATATAGATCGAATTTCTCATTTTGGGTATTTTGATTGGATTGCCAAAGATAAGATGTCTAAAGAACCGAGGTTGTCTATGTTATCGCTTTCTAATGATGACATGCTGCCAAGATTGGAAAAGAAATTCACCAAAGAAGAGTTGACTATTTATCAATCATTAAAAAGGAATAACAAACTAAAAACGTCATCTGTAGGAAGGTTGTTTGATTCAGTTGCATCTCTATTGGGTCTTTGCGATTTCAATACTTATGAGGGAGAAGCTGCTATTTTGCTAGAAAATTATATTACAGATTATAATTTAGATAATTGTAGGTCGTATTGTTCAGTTTTAGATGATGGTTCAGTTCCTACTGAAGCGTTATTTTATAACTTGTATTTAGATTTTAAAAACGGAAATTCAAAAGAGAAGGTCGTAGTAAACTTTTTTTATACGTTGGCATCACTGGTTTTTCAAATCGCTAAGAAATATCAATATAGGCATATAGCCTTTAGTGGTGGTGTTTTTCAGAATACAACGTTAATAGATATGATTAAAGAAATAGGAGAAAAGGAATATAAATTATATTTTAATATTAACTTAGCTCCTAATGACGAAAATATTTCTTTTGGGCAGATTATGTACTATTTAAAATGTAGTAATAAATGAAGTATTTAACGGAATATAGAAATTTAGAGGCCACGAAAGGTTATCTAGACCTTATCCATAAAGCAGCTACTAAGCCATGGAAAATTATGGAGATTTGTGGCGGACAAACTCATGGGTTGGTTAAAAATGGCATTCTTGAATTGTTGCCTGAACATGTTCAAATGATCCATGGTCCAGGATGTCCTGTTTGTGTAACACCTTTAAATTTAATAGATAAAGCTATTGAACTTTTAGAAAATGGTGTTATCGTTTGTTCTTTTGGTGATATGATTAGGGTTCCTGGTAGTAAAAAAAGTTTGCTGGAAGCCAAATCAAAAGGCGGTGATTTAAGAATTTTATATTCACCAATTGAAGCCGTTAAAATAGCAAGAAATAATCCAGAAAAAGAGGTGGTTTTTTTTGCTGTTGGTTTTGAAACAACGGCACCAGCCAATGCACTATCTGTTTTACATGCTCAAAAAGAAGGACTTAAAAATTATTCTATTTTAGTATCTCATGTTTTGGTACCACCTGCTATGGAAGCTATTTTAGATGATAAGTTTTGTAATATAAATGCTTTTTTAGGTGCTGGTCATGTTTGTGCTATTATGGGCTATAAAGAATATTACCCATTAGCTGATAAATATAAAATACCTATTGTGATAACGGGTTTTGAACCACTTGATTTGGTGCAAGGCGTTTATATGGCAGTAAAACAACTTGAGGAAGGTATTTATAAGGTTGAAAATCAATATTCCCGAGTTGTTAAAGAAGAAGGTAATACCGCTGCATTAAAAGTTATCAACCAAGTGTTTGAAGTAGGTTCCCGAGAATGGCGAGGCATTGGAGAAATACCTAATAGTGGTTATGTTTTGACAAAAGAATTTAAAAATTTTGATGCAGAAACAAAGTTTGGGATCAGTCATATAAAAGTGCCAGAAAACCCAAATTGCATCGCTGGCGATATATTAAAGGGTATAAAAAAACCGCATCAATGTAATCAATTTGGTAATGCCTGTACCCCTTCTAACCCACTTGGAGCTCCTATGGTTTCTTCGGAAGGCGCTTGTGCTGCATATTATCATTTTTCAAGTAATCTAATTACAGAGTAATAATGGAAAAAGAAGAATTAGGATTTGATGCTATACAACTAGGACATGGAAGCGGAGGTATGATGACTCGAGATTTATTGGATAAGATTATTTTTAAAACCTTTAGTAATCCTTTTTTAGATCAAAAACATGATGGTTCTATTGTTAGTTTTAATAATAAAATAGCTATTTCTACAGACAGTTTTGTAGTGTCTCCAGTATTTTTTAAGGGTGGAAATATTGGTGAATTGGCGGTTAATGGCACTGTGAATGATGTTGCCATGTGTGGGGCAATTCCAAAGTATTTATCATTAGCTTTTATTGTTGAAGAAGGATTAAAAATCAGTGAATTTATAACTATCGTTAATTCCATTAAACAGGCCGCAGACGAAAGTGGCGTTCAAATAATTACTGGTGATACTAAAGTGGTTGAGAGAGGTAAGGGTGATAAGATATTTATTAATACAACAGGTTTTGGAGAAGTAAATCCAAAAGCAAATATATCGACTGAAAATATTAAGGGTGGTGATAAGATAATTGTAAACGGTTTTATTGCGCAACATGGTATGGCCATTATGTCTGAAAGAGAAGGCTTGGAATTTGAATCGACTATAGAAAGTGATACGACTAATTTAAATTTTTTAGTTAACGATCTTATCAATGAGTTTGGAAATAAAATTCATCTTTTTAGAGACCCAACTAGAGGTGGTGTGGCCAGTGTTTTATCTGAAATTTCTCAAGATATAAATAAAGGTATTGTTATCTATGAAGATAAGATTCCATTAGAGAAACAGGTTGCTGCTGCCTGCGAAATTTTAGGTTTAGACTCATTGTATGTCGCCAATGAAGGTGTTTTTCTAGTTATTGTAGATGCATCAATTTCAGATGACGTCTTGAATTTTATGAAGAAAGATAAAAAAGGGAAGAATTCAGCTTACATAGGCGAAATAACTCATGAACATCCTAACAAAGTTGTTATGCAAAGTTCAATAGGCGGAAAACGAATTGTTAGTCCATTAATAGGAGAACAATTACCTCGGATTTGTTAAGCAAGTATCCAATAAATTCCAATAATTATAGCAAAAAGACCACCAGAAAATCTAATGCCATTAAATAAGGTTTCGTTGTGTTCATTTTTACTAAATGACGAAATATTCCCTATGAGAAACGCAAATAAGGTCATTGCCAAAACAATACCCGTACTAAATCCAGCTAAATACATCACAGAGTCTAATTGACTTTTAAAGCTTGCTACAGGTATAAAAAGTATAAAATGAGAAATCCCTGCTAATCCGTGTAGAAAGCCAATAGAGAATGATGCAAAATTACTTTGGTTTGAAATATGTTTGTGTTCATGTTGATGTGTTAATTTTTGAATGTGTTTATGTTCATGTTTATGAATTAAAACAGCTTGATCGCTATGCACATGTAAATGTTTGTGGTTTTTATTTTTTTTAAAAATTTTATAGAAAGACCAAACTCCAATTAGAATTAGAACGAAACCTACCAGTTGCTCACTATATACAGATATTTTTTCTACAGGAATTAATTCTCGAAAGATTAAAAATAAAATGCCAATGGCTAGCATACCAACTAAATGTCCTATTCCCCAAAAAAGACCAACTCTCCAAGCTCTCTTTTTTGATTCTATTGCAAAAGGAATAACGGCTGCTAAATGATCTGGCCCTGTGATAACATGCAAAATAGAGGCCAATAACGCGGCTATAAATGGAAATGAATTATCCATATAAAATTAATAATCGAATTGTTTTAACGTATTTTATTCAATCCTCAGGTAGTTTTCAGCATATATTGGGTTGCCCTCTTCATCATTCTGAATTTGAGAAAACGTGTCATCTTCTAATATTAATTTAAATGAAAACTCTTTTTGTTCTTTAATAGCTTCGTTCATTGACTTTGATCCAAATTCTATAAGTTCTGTTAAATAACCATCTTTAATTGAGTAGTCACCATATCCAAACCAATCAATAGTATCCGCTTCTCTATATCGGCTCCACATTACTTTAGATTTATGATATATTTTAATCTGTTTATATTCTTCTGAAGCCATTATTGTATCAATAATTTTATCATCAAGATAGTTATAAAAACTTGTTAATTTCCAGACGCCATCCAATGTTGGTTCTTCAACTAAAGCACTTTCATTTTTTGGATTATTGTTACATGATAATAATAGACATAAACTAATGAGAAATAGAAAAGTTTTCATAACGTGATAATTTAGTGGTTTCAATACATACAATTTACAAAAAAAATAACATCTACATATTTAATAATTTTGAAATGTAAAATGATAATAACTTTTGATAATTTGCATGTAAGTTTTATTGCAAAAATTCTACTTTTGTTTTAGATAAATTAAATTTGATTATGGCAGAAAGTATTGAGAAAG
>NZ_DBNGMQ010000016.1:0-2356 GCF_057126245.1 Yeosuana sp.
CATTTAATTTTAGTGTAGATGGCAATGATTATGCATTAAGAAACATTGATCCTGTAAAATTAGTGCTTGACCCTACAGTACATATTGACTTAGCTAACAGTAGTGATGCCTTAGGTTTAAGTAATGCATGTGTAACTTGTCACCAACCTAGACCTAGTTATGCTATTCCAGCTGGAACAGGTGATTACACTATTACTAGCTCACGATTTGGTCCTCACTATGGCCCACAATCAACAATGTTTGAAGGTATTTTGGGCGCCAATATAGTTGGTTCAACTGCTTATCCGGGAGTTGGAGCTAATGGGGATAATGGTCACAGAAAAGGAACCTCATGTGTAAATTGCCATATGGGTGGTGGATCAGATGCTACTAAAGGAGATCACTCTTGGGGTTATGAAGGTGAAGGCGTTGACCGCAAATTTGTAGCGCTTGATGCTTGTATTACTTGTCATACAACCATGACTGCAATTCCGGAAGCAACTAGTTCATATACTGCTAATTTCAAAACTTTAGAGAATTTGTTAATCGCCAAAGGTTATATATCTGAAAGTGGTCGTGTTTTAGGCGCCTCTGGGGAAAACGCTGGCAGTTCTAATCCATTAGTAATTCCAGTAAAAGATGCCCAAGCCATTTGGAATTATAAAACAGTAAAAGAAGATCGAAGTAAAGGTATTCATAATCCGAAATATACAGACGCCTTACTTAAAAATTCAATTGAATACTTACAACAATAATAGCTAGATATTTTAAAATAGCTCAGGAGTTAAACCTCCTGAGCTATTAATAAAACCCATCTTAGTTTATTAAATAGCTATAAAATTTCGTAGAGAAATTTAAGTTCAAAATTAAAATAAAATGAAATGAAAAAACTATTAAAAATAGTTCTCGTTAGCAGTATAACTTTGTTGTTTTTTTCATGTTATTATGACGAATTTCCTGAAGAAGCTGAAGTAGTAATTCCTCCGGGAGAAGTTATTTCTTTTAATGACGACATTGCGCCAATATTTGCATCATATAATTGTACACAATGCCATAATGCAACTGGACAAAGTCCAAACTTAACGCCAGGAGGCGAATATGCTGCTTTAGTGCCTGCATATGTTAGCGCAAGAAACGCAAATAATAGTGACCTTTATATCATGCTTGCGATTAATGACCATAGAAATGTTGACGCAGAATCTTTGGCACTAATAAAAAAGTGGATAGATGATGGCGCAGAGAACAACTAATTTAAAGACGTTACAAATGAAAAATTATAAAATATTACTATTTACTTTCTTAATTGTTCCGCTTTTAAGTTTTTCACAAGAAAAAACAAAAGATTCAATTGTAGAAAAACCTGAACGTCCTGCGTTTGAAAGTTCAAGCATTATAGACAACCAAACTAATGTACTGTTTAGCAAAAACACATTAGAGGTTATGATGCAACACAGATTTGGTTTAATAGATGAAGAAAATTCCCTATTAGGAATTTATGGCGCTAATTCAAATATAAGAATTGGGCTATCTTATTCTATTTTAGACTGGCTAACTGTTGGTTATGGCATCACTAAAAAAAATAGAATAAGTGATTTTAGCGTAAAAGCTGGTATTATACAACAAACAAGATCTGGAAGTATCCCTTTAAGTATTACTTATTTTGGAAATGTTGCTATTGATGGTCGCTCTGGCGATGCAAATGATGGTGTATTCATTACAAAACAAGATAGATACTCTTATTTCCATCAATTAATAATTGCTAAACGATTTAACTCGAAATTATCTTTACAATTAGCACCTAGTTTATCCCATTACAATGCTGTTGATTTTGGATATGAAAACGATAGAATTACCATTGCTTTAGGGGGGCGCTACAAAATAAGCTCGCAAACATCTGTTATCTTTGATTATAGTATCCCAATCACAGAATTAGATATCGAAGGTCAAGAAAATATAAGTTATGACTATTCAGGGTTAAGTATAGGTGCAGAATTTTCGACCTCTGCACATGCATTCCAAATTTTTATAACAAATCTTAGTGGAATTGTTCCGCAACAAAACTACATGAAAAACATTAATGCATTTGGCACTAAAGGTATTCTTGTTGGGTTTAATATAACCAGAAGATATAACTTTTAATCTTATTTAATAATGAAGAATAACGAATCCAAAGGAGGGAAAAAAATATCAAGACGCGGTATGTTACCATTACTAGGAAGTGGATTACTTATTCCCTTCCTAGGATTTGGCAAAACAGAGGATACCATTGATCCTGCTACAAGAGAAGACGAGGAATATCAAACTTTATTAAAAGCTGATGGCACCACCGTTAAGGTTAAGGTTAGCGCCTTAAAGAATTCAAAAGTAATCAAGAAAA
>NZ_DBNGMQ010000017.1:0-2666 GCF_057126245.1 Yeosuana sp.
GCAAAAATAAACGTTTATAATCTTAAATTTTAATGAATTAGGTTTGAAATATTGAATTTTAAATTCCTATATTTGCATCCCTTTTAAATTTATATAGTAACTAAAATAAAAATATTAAAATGACTAAGGCTGATTTAGTAGCAAAAATTTCTGAAAAATTAGGAATTGAAAAAGGTGATGTTCAAGCAACTGTAGAATCTTTTATGGACGAAGTAAAAACTTCTTTAGAGAGTGGAGATAATGTTTACTTAAGAGGTTTTGGTAGCTTCATTATTAAGACAAGAGCAGAAAAAACTGGTAGAAATATTTCAAAAAATACAACTATCAAAATTCCTGCACACAACATTCCTTCTTTTAAACCTGCGAAAGTTTTTGTTGAAGGCGTAAAAACAAATGTAGACGTTAAGTAAAAACATCATAATTAATTATTAATTTAAAAAACATAATTTATGCCAAGTGGTAAAAAACGTAAGAGACATAAGGTTGCTACGCATAAGCGTAAAAAACGTAGACGCGCTAATCGTCACAAAAAGAAAAAATAAATCAAAAAAAGTAGTTATGTAAGCTACTTTTTTTTGGTCTTTAAAACAAAAACGTTCTTTGAAAATGAGTTCATTAAAATTTTAGACACTGCTAGTGTTTTTTGAACTCCACGGATATTAAAAATCCTGTGAAAAATAATGTATAATCCATCTGTATAATTTGGTTATTGGTTGCTAGTTATTGGTTATTAATTAATAGTACAAAACATTGTTGCTTTTAATTTTTTAACGTTTAACTTTCTAACGCTTAACTAGAAAGTATGGATAAAAATTAACTTAATGAATAAAGAATTGATCATTCGATCTAGTTCAGAAGATGTTGATTTTGCCTTATTAAAAGATGGAAAACTTATTGAATTACAGAAAGATGAAGAAAGTAATGACTTTGCTGTTGGTGACGTGTTTATCGCCAAAATAAGAAAAGCTGTTCCTGGTCTAAATGCTGCATTTGTTAATGTAGGTTATGAAAAAGATGCATTTTTGCATTATCATGATTTAGGACCTAAACTTCCTTCACTTTTAAAATTCACAAAACGTGTAAGTACAGGTAAACTAAAAGATTATTCTTTAAAAAATTTCCCATTTGAAAAAGATATTGACAAAAACGGAAGTATTGCCGATGTCTTAAAATCAAATCAATCGCTATTAGTACAAATAGTAAAAGAACCCATATCAACAAAAGGACCCAGAATAAGTTCTGAACTTTCCATTGCTGGTAGATATATCGTTTTAGTGCCTTTTTCTGATAGAATTTCTATTTCTCAAAAAATAGAAAGCAAAGAAGAAAAAGATCGATTAAAACGATTGGTGAAAAGTATTACACCACAAGGTTTTGGAATTATTGTGCGTACGGTAGCAGAAGGCAAAAAAGTAGCCGAACTAGATAAAGACTTACAACTATTGCTTAGTCGTTGGACAGCAATGTGTAAAAAGCTAAATAGAGCCCATCATCCAAGTAAAGTATTAGGAGAAATGAATAAAGCCTCGTCTATGTTACGAGATATATTTAATGACACTTTTACAAGTATTCATGTTGATGATGAAGTGCTTTATTATCAAATTAAAGATTATGTGCAAGAGATTGCACCCAATAAAGAATCAATCGTGAAATTGTATCAGTCTAATGTTCCAATTTTTGAAAAATTTGGAATAGAAAGACAAATTAAAACCTCCTTTGGTAAAACCGTTTCTATGGCAAAAGGTGCCTATTTAATTATAGAGCACACTGAAGCCCTTCATGTAATTGATGTTAATAGTGGAAACAGGTCCAATAAAGCCAATAATCAAGAGGATACAGCATTAGAAGTAAATATAATAGCTGCTACAGAAATTGCTCGTCAGTTGCGCTTGCGCGATATGGGAGGCATCATTGTGGTAGATTTTATAGATATGACTAATTCTGAAAACAGGCAAAAGCTCTTTAACCATTTTAAAGATGAAATGAGTGACGACAGAGCAAAACATAAAATATTGCCGCCTAGTAAATTTGGATTGATACAAATAACGAGACAACGAGTACGTCCAGAAATGAACATAAAAACTCGTGAAGAAAATCCAGATGCCATTATTAATGGTGAGGAAGTTGAAGCACCCATTGGTTTGGTGACAAAAATTACTCATGATCTGGAGCAATTATTAAAAAAAGACTATAAAAAGCTGACTTTAAACACACATCCTTTTATAGCAGCCTTTTTAACAAAAGGTTTTCCATCTATACGTTCAAAATGGTTTTTTGAACACAAAAAATGGGTTAAAGTTTTACCAAGAGATGCTTACACATATTTAGAATACCACTTTTTTGATAAAGATGGTAAACAAATTAAATAATTAAAAAACCCGCTACTTTTAAGTTTGCGGGTTTTTTTATGTTTTCTAATGAATAATATGTTTATAACGAAGTAGCGCTAAACGTATCTCCTTGAGATAAATCACCTGTATCAAATCCTTTTTTAAACCATCTCATACGTTGTGCAGAAGTTCCATGCGTGAAGGAGTCAGGAACGACCCTGCCACTAGATTGCTTTTGCAATCGGTCATCACCAATAGCATTAGCAGCATTAAGCGCTTCCTCAAGATCGCCAGACTCCATAATGCGTGTCATTTCTTGAGAATGATGTGCCCAAA
>NZ_DBNGMQ010000018.1:0-14102 GCF_057126245.1 Yeosuana sp.
TTGCTAAGGCTTCACCATCCTCCTTCTTTAAAAAACGTCCTTCTTCATAACTAAATAAGGTCTCGCGATACATGGTTTGCAACTCCCAATATGGCTGTGGCTTAAAATTTTCAATCTCTTTAAAACGATTAACCACCATAGCTAACGTTGGTGTTTGCACTCTCCCAACCGATAATACCTGCTTATAACCGCCATGTTTTACCGTGTATAATCTGGTCGCATTCATACCCAACAACCAGTCTCCAATGGCTCTTGAAAACCCCGCATAATATAGGTTATCGTAATTTTTTGATGGTTTTAAATTCTCAAAACCTTCTTTAATAGCTTCGGTAGTTAATGATGAAATCCATAATCGCTTGACATCACCTTTATAATTAGCTTGATGCATAACCCAACGCTGAATAAGTTCCCCTTCCTGACCAGCATCCCCGCAGTTTATAACTACATCGGCTTTATCAAAAAGACTTTTTACAATCTTAAATTGCTTTTGAATGCCTGAATTAGCAACTACTTTCGTTTGAAACTTTTCAGGTAGCATAGGTAGATTATTTAAGTCCCAGCTTTTCCAATAAGACTTATAATCATGCGGTTCCTTAAGCGTGCACAAATGTCCAAATGTGTAGGTTACGGCATATCCATTACCTTCAAAATACCCATCATGCTTGGTATTCGCTCCTAAAACAGAAGCTATTTCTCGCGCTACACTAGGCTTTTCGGCTATACAGACTTTCACTTGTTATTATTTGATTTGCGTGTTGCAAAATAGGAATTTAGAAGATTGTTTTAAAAAGGAATTGTTAGGAGTTATTAACGAAATAAAAACTAGAGAAAAGTTGATATTATAATAATAACTTATTTCTAATACGTATTAAAAAAGTAATTTCTTATTGATCTATTTTAAAAACAATTGTCATTGATTAATTCTTTAAATAATCGACAATAGAGTAAGATATATCATTCATTATCCTTTCGGCTTCTTCTTTAAAAACCTGACTCATTTTGTTTACTTCTCCATTTCTATTAAACATATGCTCTGGGGAGATGTTAGCAATAACCTCTCCATTTTCATCAAAAATATCTCCATTTTCATTACCTAAATTAAATGCCATTGTAATTTCACTATCTGTAAAATCGACTGTAAACAGATAAGGCAAATCAGCAATAAGATTTATTCCCAAAATTGTACCAAATTTTACATTTTTAGCAATGTCGTTAATATTAATTCTTTCGTCTTGAACTGAAGTTATTGTAGCTTGATTTGGAATTTCATAGTGTGAATTAGCCCAATTAGTAGCCTTATTATAAAGCTCAGTTTTACTTAAATTAATGAAAGTGACAACGACCAGCTCAATACCTTTATTAGTCATTACAAAGGGTAAAAACAATAATTCCTCTGAGGCTTTTTCTGCTAATCTAGAGGTACTAATTTTAATTATTTCTCCTGATTTTATCGCGGGTTCAAAGTCAACTACAATATTGTTAAAAAACACATCCTCAATAAATTGGACTTCCTTCATGTTAATAACACCAAGATTTTTTTTGCCCTTTCTTTTAGATGAAACTTTACTAAAACCTTTGATCACTAATTGCTTACCTTCAAAATTTTTATCTAAATTTTCTTGGGGTATCGCTTTAGAATCAAAACCTGTATTATCAGAAAAAAAACCAGAGAGGATATCTTTTGCCAACGGAATATTTGTGTTTTTAGGAACGTAAAGATGCATAAAATTCCCCGTTTCTGGCTCACTTCCCTTTCCTAAATATATGATATCACCCTGCTTAACAGTTAAGGTATCAAATAAAACTATAGGTCCTTCAATTGATTTTCCTGGGATTTGTGCAAATATAGAATTACTTAAAATCAATATACTTAATATCAATGCTGTTTTCATATACAAGTTTATCTAAAATGTGCGTCAAACTTTTATGATATGAATTCGCTTTAATAATTTATATCAGACGTTAAACGAAGTTAGTTAATTTTTCTCCCGAAGTAAAAAAAATAAGAAAATTATGCTGAATATATTCCAAAAAACTAAAACAAGGTTTACCTAAAAAGTAAGTGAATTATAATCTTGGCAATGAATTTAGAAGATTGTTTTAAAAAGGAATTGTTAAGTGTTATTAACAGGTTTAAATTAATAAAAACTCATAATTTTTTTCGTTTAACTCCTTTTTGCGTGACTTTATATTTGCTTCTGAAAGTTGTTATTTCTATAATTCGTTTGCTTTTAAAACTCGTAAAATATTTCCACCTAAAATTTTATCAATATCACTTTCATTATATCCTTTTTCTAATAACGCCTTTGTTATTAAAGGATAAGTTGTAACATCATCCATTAATCTGGGAGGCAGAATAATACCGTCAAAATCAGAACCTATCCCAACGTAATCAACACCAACTAATTTGATAATGTATTCTATATGCTCAATAACCATATTAAAGGGAGCTCTTAACGCTTCTGATTCTTGAGGATATTTTATATAAATCAATTCTTGAGCAAGATAAGGATCTATTCCCGTCTGCTTAAGTGAATCAATTTTAGAATTATATTTTTCAAGAAACGCCTCCTCCTTCGCGCCTACTGTTGGATCTAAAAAACCTGAATTAAAATTTATTTGAATAACACCGTCATTTTTTGCAATAGCTTTTATTTGATCATCCTTTAAGTTTCGAGAATGCGGACATAGACTATATACCGAACTATGAGACGCAATAATAGGCTTTTTGCTACAGGCAATAACATCCCAAAAAGTTTGTTCTCCAACATGAGAAACATCCACCATCATTCCTAAAGAATTCATTTTGCTAACAACCTTTTTACCAAAATCTGAAAGCCCTTTATGTTTTAATTCTTTGTTATATAATTCATCAGAAGCACTCGTCGCCCAATCGGTAGAATTATTCCAGGTAAGTGTCATATAGCGCACACCGCGGTTGTATAGCGTATCTAATTTATTTAAATCATCTTCAATTTGATGTCCGCCTTCTATACCAATTAAGGCTGCTATTTTATCTTGCTTTACGGTTTCTAAAAGTTCTTTGGTACCCGAAACCTTGGTTATTTTATTTGGATTTCTTTTTATTACTGCATCCAAACTATCTATTTGTCTATTTGCAAAGTCGTAAGGATTTATTTGATTCCCATCACTCCAAACTGAAAAAAATTGGACATCTAGTCCTCCTTCTTTCATTCGTTTTAAATCACTATGGGCTTTTCCTTTAAGATTATCATCTAGCAAATAACCTTTAACCATTGTTTGGGTTAGAATATCGTTATGCGTATCTACAAATATTGCCTGATTGTGAATTTCTTCCATGGTTTTGGATTCCGCCTTTTTATCTGAAGATTGTTTACAAGACGTTAAAGCGAAAAATAGTATTAATAGATAGAGATACTTCATATTTATATTGGGTGTTTAATTTAACGTAATGATAAATTTTTCAACTTTCATTCACCTCTAAAATATTAGAATAAGTTACAAATTATCATTCTTCCGTTTTCAGAACTGTTTGAATTTTATCTAATTCCCCATCAATATCGATCGGAATTTTCAAGCCTAAAATATCACAAATAAGCGGATAAATATGAATATTTTTTACCGAAGGCATTATGTATCTGTTTTTAAAAGCGGGTCCGTTCGCATAAAATATACCGTGCATATCTTTAAAATTAGGGTCGTAACCATGAACACCAAAAACAGCATCGGGATATTCACTCATTCTGTCTATTCTGGTCTGACCAGCAAAATAATATCCTATATCTGGCACTACTTGGATTGCTCCCCAATTTTTGTTTTTAGGCGTATATTCAAATTCAGGAGCATCTTCAGTCTTATAAACTTTAAAATGATTTTCTTTCGCTTTTAAATAAGAATAAACAGTATCTATTTGAGTTGCATCTTTAGGATGAATATTCACAATAGCACCATTATCGATGGTTAAAAACAAATCATCATTTTTAATAGTTACAATAGAAATGAATTTATTTTGGGGAATGGTTGTCATGCCGTGATCGGACACAATTATGATGTTGACTGGAAGCCCAGTTTCTTTTACGCCTTTAAACAGGTTTCCGAGATGCTTATCTAATTCAAACAATCTATCTTTTAATTTTTCATGATCATCCGGACTAAACTTATGACCGACATCATCCATATCAGAAAAATACAAGGTAATCATATGTGGTCGCTTTTGAGATGGCAATTCTAACCATTCAACAGCTTGATCAACGCGATCTTCATTTTTAACGCGACCATCATATCTATAATAATATGTAGGCCTAATACCTTGAACATCTGCCTCTGAACCTACAAAAAAATAACTAGCTGATACCATTTGAGACTTATCAGCTAAGACCCAAATTGGTGTGCCTTTATAATAGCTTCCATCTTCAACCATATCGCGATTCCCCATACTGTAAATCACATCTTTTTCATAGTTAAAATAAGAATTACCAATTAATCCATGATTTTCGGGATACATTCCTGTTGCAATGGTGTAATGATTCGGAAATGTTTTAGAAGGAAACGAGGGAATTAACGATTCTGCTTTTACGCCATTTTTTATAAAATGACTTAAATGGGGCGGTTTAAATTGCTCTACATAATCCCAACGAAAACCATCTAAAGACACTAAAATCACATACGGTTTTTCTTGTGAAGCTTTTGAATTTAAGGTAAACGTTTGATTATTTAAACTAGAACTTGTTTTGCAGGATAGCATAGTAACTGTGCTTATAATAAAAATGAGCACATACATGACTTTTCTATTGGTCATTTATTTTTTTATAATCCGTAATTAATATATAATGATCGTTTTAATTTTATTTTTCCCTTTTAAGTCAACTATACAAAGTGTTTAAGGAACTTTAAATAATCAATTACCACTCGCGAAGTTTATTTAATGCTTCTAATGCTTCTAGCTCTTCTTGTGGAATTACTTTTAAAAATGATGGGTGCTGCTCAATAGCAAATTCTATTTTTTTTACGATATCTTCAGTAGTTTCATTTTCATAATCAATCTCCAATGGTGCTTTAATTTCCATAGATTGAAGTATGTTTTTCTTTTTAATACGTAATCCTTTTTTATCAAAAGACCTTCTAAATCCGTCTATTACAATAGGTACCACTATAGGTTTATAACGCTTTATAATGTGAGCTGTACCTTTTCTAATAGGTTTAAACGGAGTTGTTGTTCCTTGCGGAAATGTAATCACCCAACCATCGTCTAAAGCTTTTCCAATATTAGAAATATCACTCATTTTAACTTGTCTCTTCACGTCTTGTCCTTCTGCTCTCCAGGTACGTTCGATACTTACCGAACCAACATAGGCCAAAATTTTAGGCAGCAAACCAGCTCTCATAGTTTCTTTAGCTGCTACATAATAGATGTTTAATTTGGGATTCCATAGATACCCAACGTTTTTTATAGAATCATCTCGACCACTTAAACTGGCATTAAACACGTGAAACATGGCCACCACATCAGCAAAATAGGTTTGATGATTTGATATAAAAAGCACATTTGTATCTGGTAAGTCTTTAAAAATTTCAGAACCTTCAATATGTAATTCATTAAACCCTCTAAAACGTCTATGAGTCATAATCCCTAGAATCCTAATCAACCATTTTTTTACAATAAGAATATGCCCAAAGGGATTTCGTTTAAACCACGCCATATATCAGCCTTCAATTAGTTAGTTAAATACAAATGTAATAAAACTATAAATTACATCAATTGTTTTAATAAGTCTTTAACCTCGCTTAAAATCATTGCGGTTGCGCCCCAGACAATATGTCCTTTTAACAAAAATGCAGGCACCTCAACCTCAACACTATAAGACGTCGTTACTTTTTTAAAAACTGATACATCATCAATAAAAAAATATCTTAAAGGTATTTCAATAATATCTTCGACTTCACTTTCTTCTTTTAAAAAGGATGGCCTTTTATTTGAAACGCCCATAAAAGGTTGCACATAGAAATTGCTAGGTGGTATATAAACTTCAGTTAGCGGTGTTACAACTTGAATATCATGAATAGGTACTCCTATTTCTTCAAAAGTCTCTCTTAAAGCAGCGTCTTGTAGTGAAGCGTCGTTCTCTTCAAGCTTTCCTCCAGGAAACGAAACTTGAGCAGAATGAACGCCATTATACCTTTTCCTGAGAATTAACACTAAGTTAGTTTCATGATTTATATCTGGATAAAATAGGGCCAGTACACCAGCCTTTTTAGCAGATTTAATAGCATCTTTATGAATTTCTAAAAGCTCTTTTCTAAAAGGAGGCGCCATTTTAAACTGAGATACTTCGGCAGGTAGCGGTATATTTTTTATTTTTGAAATTCTTAATAAAAATTCATCAAAATTCATTTTATGAGAATTATAAAACTGTTATGTCTATTTATATTGTTTTTTAACTGTGAAGATAAACAATCTAAAAAGAACACAAAGCAAGAGAAAACAGAAACTAAAGTAGAAAAAAAAGAAAATAAAAAAGTTAACAAAACTAAAGACGTTGAGGAATATCCTGTACTTGATGGCTTAACAAATGCAATGGAATTCTTTTTAGAATACGACAAGCATCACAAAGAGAACACTGTACGACTAACAACCGATTTTGGTTCTTTTGATATTCTATTATTTAATGAAACCAAATTTCATAGGTCAAACTTTATATACTTAACCAAACGCGGCTATTTTAAAGACACACAATTTTATAGAGTGATTAATAATTTTATCGTGCAAGGAGGCAATAGTGATGACAAAAAAACATCTAGAAAAAGAGCTGCTATTGGGAGATACTTATTGCCAACCGATACCAACAGAGGTTTTAAGCATGAGCGCGGTGTTATTTCAATGCCTAGCGGAGAAATTGACAATCCTTATAAATTAGCATCCCCATTTGAATTTTTTATAGTTCAACAACAAGGTGGTTCTCATTTTTTAGATGGTGATTATACTGTTTTTGGAAAAGTAATTAGGGGTATGGATGTTATTGACAAAATTGCTGCTGTAGAAACTGATGAAGCAGATTGGCCTTTAAAAAATATTTATATTAGAAATGCTGAAATTATAAAATGAACCTAATCTATTAAACATTTAACTCCTATAGATGTTTGGTAAACCTATTTTGAATTTTACTGCTAGAAGCCTTATTACAATTACGGTAATTCCTGAAATTATAAAAACCACATTACTATCAATTAGAAATTTTATTAATAGAAAATAAACTACACCTCCTGCAATACAAGCTGTTGCATAAATTTCCTTTCTAAAAATCACTGGAATTTCATTACATAAAATATCTCTTAGAACGCCACCAAAACTAGCTGTCATAGTTCCTAAGGCGATACAAATTATGGGGTGTAAATCAGCTTGTATTCCTTTTTCTATTCCAACTAATGTATACAAACCAATTCCAATGGTATCAAAAAGAAATAACGACGTTCTTAAATAATTAATTTTACTTCTAAAGATAATTGCACAAATAGCCGATGCAAGAACAACGTATGTATATGTTATATTGGTCATCCAACTAACTGGCGTATCTCCAATAAGTAAATCTCTCAGTGTTCCTCCGCCAACTGCTGTAACGAATGCAATTATTAAAATTCCGAATAAATCCATCCTTTTATTAAAAGCAACCAGAACACCAGAAATTGCAAAGGCAATAGTTCCTAAAATATCAATACTATAAATCATACTTAATTTCTAAATATTAAAAAATTTATCAACTTACATATTCTGAGTGTAGTAATTATAATCTTTAATAACCGTATTTACAAAATCAACAGGATTTTCTTTAGGTTCTATATGCATCACTTGAGATATGCGCTTATTTAATGATAAAATAATATTGTGGTGCCCATTTCTAACGGCTTCATCATATAAGTTTTTAATAGTTTGTATCTCATCATCTTTAAACAAGGTGACCTGACTATAAACTGGCTTATAATCTTCAGGGATTTCTTTTAAAATGGTGTCATGTATACTTAATTTTTGCTTCTCGCTTATTACCGTTGTACCCGCTGCAATATCTCCTACACGTTGCCCGTTACCTCTAACTAAAATAGTTAAAACAGCAATACCTCCGCTCGATAAAGTCACATCTATAATTCTTAAAATCCATCGAACAAAATAACTGGCAAATGTAGGTTTAGAACCATCTAATTTTACAACGCGTGTTTTCATGGCATATTTACCAACAGTTTGCCCATCCCAGAACGTTTCTAATAGTAAATAATATAAAAATGCAGGTAATGATACTAATAAATACAATGCCCATAAATCTCTCATATCTAAATCTAATGCCACCAAAAGCATAATGACTGAAAACATATAAATAAATACAATAAAACTATCTATAAGATATGCTAGAAGCCTATCGCCTAAATTTGCAGCATTTTGCTGAATACTTACATTTTGAGCAGTTTCTATTTGAAATTCTTTCATATTTTCTTTTCTTTGGTTATAAAACCTACTAACACATGCGTGAAGCTGCTTTTGTGAAGCAAAATAAATCTAAATGGTTAACATTTGAAAGTGTTTTGTTAAATAAAACCACTTTAGATGCCAATGAATTATCAAGTCTATACGTTGAAATCACAGATCACCTAAGCTACGCAAAAACCTTTTACCCAAACAGTAACACCGAAGGTTATTTAAATAGCTTAGCTTCAAAAGCACATCAAAAAATTTATAAAACAAAAAAGGAATCTAAAACTCGAATTATTTCGTTTTATAAAACTGAATTTCCCTCCATGTTTTATCATCATCATCGTGAACTTTTAATTGCGTTTTTAGTGTTTTCATTATTTGTGATTGCCGGAGCATTTTCGGCTGCTAACGAAGGGGATTTTGTTCGGTCTTTTTTAGGTGATGGCTATGTAAACATGACCTATGAGAATATTAAAAAGGGGGATCCTATGGCTGTTTATAAAGAACAAGGCGAATTTAATATGTTTCTTGGCATTACCATAAACAATATTAAAGTGGCGCTTATGGCATTTGGTTATGGCATATTGTTTGGCGTCGGTTCGCTTTACGTTATGCTTCAAAATGGCATCATGCTTGGAAGTTTCCAGTATATGTTTTATGAAAACGGATTGCTTTGGGAATCTGCCAGAACCATTTGGATTCATGGAGCTATCGAAATATCTGTCATTATTATTGCGGCGTGTTCTGGATTGGTTTTAGGCAACGGCATGTTGTTTACAGGAACATATACGCGATTAGAATCTTTTAAACGCAGTGTTAAAAATGGACTTAAAATTTTAATGAGTACGATTCCGTTTTTTGTTATCGCTGGTTTTTTAGAAGGTTTTGTAACCAGACATACCGAAATGCCGGATTGGTTAGCCATTTTTATTATCCTAAGTTCATTAGCTCTTATTATATTTTATTACGTTATTCACCCAATACAATTGCACAAAAAAGACAATCTACAAAACACATGAAAACACTTATTGAATTTAAAAAACAACGCGAACTAGGAGATATTTTAAGCGATACGTTTGGCTTTGTTAGGACTGAATTTAAACCTTTTTTTAAAACTATTTTACAAATTTCCGGCCCATATCTAGTTGTTTTTTTACTGGCAATGGGTTTTTACTCATACAGTGTTGGAGACATTTTTAATTTTACTAATCGTAATAATAATGCCTTTAATGATATGGGTATATTCACTATGATAACAGCTGTACTTTTAATGATGATAAGTGCTATTCTGGCTTATACAATATCTACATCAGCCGTTTTACATTATATTAAATCGTATAACGATAATCAAGGCTCTGTAAATTTTGAGGAAGTAAAAAAATATACTAAAAGTACATTTTGGAGTTTTTTAGTATTGAATATTACAAAGTGGATTGTATTAGTTTTTTCTGCTATGTTATGTTTTTTACCTGTTTTTTATTTTATGGTACCCATGAGTATTGTATTATGTATTCTGGTTTTTGAAAACAAAGATGTTAGTGATTCTTTTAGTGATAGCTTTAAACTTATAAAAGACGAATATTGGATAACCTTAGCAACCGTTATTGTTATTGGTATTATCGTTGCTGTTGCCGGTTACGCTTTTAGTGTTCCTGCAAGTATTTACAGCATTATAAAAATGGGGATATTTTCAGGGGAAATCGATCCAGCCAACATGAATGTTTTTAACGATCCAATTTTAATCATTCTAAACATGTTAAGCTATCTTGTTCAGTTTTTATTGCATTCTTTATCTGTTGTAGGAAGTGCTTTTATTTATTTTAATTTAAACGAAAGAAAAAACTTTACAGGCACTTTAGAGCGTATTGAATCTATTGGTAATAGCGATAATTAAATGCGAATTTACAGTCATCTTCTTTTTGTTTTTTTAACCTGTAATGTCTGTTTTGCGCAGCAAGATAGTATTACGGTTCATTATGATGAAACTAAATTACAACCACTTAAAATAACAGAAGAAGACCTGTCAAATTACAAAATAAACAAGGATTTTAACTATGTTGAAACCGTTGAAGACGATTCCATTGCAAAAAAAATAAAACGTTGGCTTGTGAATATTTTGACTAGAATTTTCGAAGCCATTTTTGGAATTGGTTCAGCCACAGGGATCTTAAAATTTATTTTCAATGTACTGCCTTATATCCTTCTTGGTGTTCTTGTTTATCTACTTATAAAATTCTTTTTAAAAGTAAATTCAAGACAGCTTGTTTTAGGCGAACAAAAAAAGGCATCCGTTTCGTTTTCAAATGATGAACATATTATTAATAATGAAGATATTTCATTACTTATTGAAAATGCCGTAAAAGACCATAACTACAGATTGGCCATCAGGTATTATTACCTTTTAGTGTTGAAAGAACTTAGTGAAAATGGTATGATTCAATGGGAACTTCAAAAAACCAACGAAGACTACGTAAACGAAATTAAAAATCAAGAATTACAACTAAACTTCATCAATATTACTCGGATTTACGATTACGTATGGTATGGCGGATTTACCGTTGATGCTTTAAAATTTAGTCATTTAAAAAAAACTTTTGAAGCTTTAAGCAATTCAAAAACAACCGATTGAACAAGCAAGGAAAAACATATATAATCCTTATTATAATAGCTGTTTTGGTTATTGTGTTTTTTGAATACACAAAACCTAAAGATGTTAATTGGTTTCCGTCCTACGCGAAACAACACAAAATTCCGTTTGGCACCTATGTGTTTCAGGAACAATTAGAACGGCTTTTTTCAAAATCAGAAATTACAAATGTCGAAAGACCACCTTACGAATATTTAAACGACAACGATAGTATTTCCGGGACCTACATTTTTATCAATAACAACGTGAGTTTTGATATAACCGAACTTGAAACGTTACTTAACTGGACATCTAAGGGAAATACCTTATTTATTGCTTCAGAAATAATTAACGAAAAACTTCTGGATACACTCGGTGGTAAAAACAAAGTAATTAGCAACTTAAATAACCTTGATAATATTTACAAGCTTCAGCTAAAAAATAAAACCCTTAAAAACAAGACTACTTACCATTTCGACAAAGCCAATTTTCTGTATTATTTCAACAAAGTAGACACCTTAAACACCGCTGTCATTGGAGTTGTTGATAATGAAACTACAGATGGCTCTTCTATTAAAAATGAACATATCAATGTTATAAAACAAGGTTTTGGTAAAGGGAACATTATGCTGAGTACATTTCCGCAGGCATTCACTAATTATTTTATGCTTACGTCACCAAATCAAAACTACACCGCAGGATTACTATCCTATTTTGATGCTTCAAAACCTATATATATCGATCAATATTACAAATCTGGAAAAACATTTTATAGTTCACCTATGTATGTCATCTTAAATACCAAAGAACTTAAATGGGCGTATTACATCATGCTTATCGGTGTTGTTATTTACGTCATTTTTCAAGGTAAACGTAAACAACGCGCCATTCCTGTAATAAATCCGCTGACCAATAAAACCTTGGATTTTACAAGAACGATTGCTAATATGTATTATGAAAATGGAAAACACGATGACATTGCCCAACATAAAATTCAGCATTTTTTAGAGTATATACGCGTACATTTACACATAAATACAGATACGATTGACCCTAAATTTTTAAAAGAAATTGCCATAAAAAGTAATAATAGTATGGACGATACAAAACTACTTTTTAATACCATTGAAAACATCACTAATACATCGCATATCGATGCTAAAAAACTAGAGCATCTTAATACATTAATAGATACATTTAAATCTAAAAATACATGGAAAACCAAGATTTAGAATTTAATAACAGAGTACCTTTGGAAGAACTAAAGCAAGCTGTTACAGCCATAAAAAAAGAGTTAAGCAAAGTTATTATCGGACAAGAAAACTTTGTAGAACTTCTAATCGTGGCCTTGTTAGCAGACGGCCATGTTTTAATTGAAGGCGTTCCCGGTATTGCGAAAACCATTACTGCCAAACTATTCGCCAAAGTGCTAAAAACCAACTTTAGCAGAATACAATTTACACCCGATTTAATGCCAAGTGATGTGTTAGGGACTTCAGTTTTAAATATGAAAAATTCTGAATTTGAATTTAGAAAAGGTCCGATTTTCTCGAATATTGTCCTTATTGATGAAATTAACCGCGCACCAGCTAAAACGCAGGCTGCACTGTTCGAAACGATGGAAGAGTGTCAAGCCACTATAGATGGTAATACCTACTCTTTTGAATCTCCTTTTATGGTTTTGGCAACGCAAAACCCGATAGAACAAGAAGGCACTTATGCCCTACCAGAAGCGCAGCTGGATCGTTTCATTTTTAAAATAAAAGTAGATTATCCATCACTAGAGGACGAAATTAAAATTATAGATACACACCATAAACGCAAAGGCGAGCAACCTCAAGCCTTTGTAAATAAAGTACTTTCAGTTAAAGATTTAGCAGATTTTAAGGCTAAAACTCAAGATATCATGGTTGAAGAAAAAATTATAAAATATATTGCAGAAATTATTTCAAAAACGCGAAATCATCCACATTTATATTTAGGCGCATCACCAAGAGCTTCCATTGCCGTTTTGAATACGGCTAAAGCTTTTGCGGCCATACATGGCAGAGACTTTGTAACACCCGAAGACATTAAAAAAACGCTTTCTCCGGTTTTAAACCACAGACTAATTTTAACACCAGAGCGCGAAATGGAAGGTATGACCACAGAGAATGTTATTAATATGATTGTCGAATCTATAGAAGTTCCAAGGTGATTTTCAGACTAACAAAAAGACATGACATTTCTTAAATCCATATATATACACAACCGGTTTTATATTTATATAGCCATCGTGTCGCTGTGTTTTTTAACATCGCATTGGTTCCCTTTTTTGTATGCGTTCGCATGGATTTTACTTTTAATATTGGGAATTTCAACCCTAATGGATACGCTTTTTCTTTACCGATTTAAAAATCCTGTGCATGCAAAACGTCTTTTACCGGATAAGTTTTCAAACAGTGATGAGAATCCGGTGCCATTGCGTATAACCAGTAATTATCCTTTTAAGGTATTTGTTCATATTATTGACGAATTACCTATTCAATTTCAAAAACGTGATTTTTTAATACAGCTGAAACTAAATCCGAACGAAACGCAACAATTGGATTATCGTGTTCGACCCGTTGAACGCGGTGAATACGTCTTTGGAAATCTAAATATATACACCTCAACCACCCTTAAAATCATCAAACGCAAACACCAATTTGAAAACAAACAGATGGTGGCGGTGTATCCGTCATTTATTCAGATGCAGAAATATGATTTTCTTGCAATTGGAAATCACCTTACTGAATTAGGGTTAAAAAAAATAAGACGTATTGGTCATTCTTCTGAATTTGAACAAATAAAAGATTACATACAAGGTGATGACTTTAGAACGGTAAATTGGAAGGCTACTGCAAAACGCAGACAGCTTATGGTGAACCAATATCAAGACGAAAAATCACAGCCTATCTATTCTGTTATTGACATAGGACGTGTTATGAAAATGCCTTTTAATGGCTTAAAACTATTAGATTATGCCATTAATTCAACATTAGCTTTTAGCAATGT
>NZ_DBNGMQ010000019.1:0-105842 GCF_057126245.1 Yeosuana sp.
AAAGTTAAATGAGAGTATCAGTAATAGGAACAGGCTACGTAGGCTTGGTAACAGGAACGTGTTTAGCAGAAGCGGGCAATAATGTATTGTGTATAGATATTGATAAGAAAAAGGTCGATATAATGAAAAAAGGGGTTGTACCAATTTATGAGCCCCATTTAGATGTCTTATTTCAAAGAAACATTAAGGCTGGTAGATTAAATTTTTCTACCTCTTTGGAAGAAGGTTTAGAGCATGGAAATATTATATTTCTAGCATTGCCAACACCTGAAGATGGAGATGGATCAGCTGATTTATCTTATGTGTTAGGATGTGCTACTGAGATTGGGAAGTTATTAAAAACCTATAAAGTAATAGTTGATAAAAGTACGGTTCCAGTAGGAACAGCTGAAAAAGTAATAGAGGCAATTTCTAGTCAAACAAATGTAGAATTCGATGTGGTTTCAAATCCTGAGTTTTTACGTGAAGGGTTTGCTGTTGATGATTTTTTAAAACCTGAACGTATAGTGATAGGTTCAAGCTCAGAAAAGGCGATTGAGTTAATGGAAAAACTATATAAGCCTTTTGTTAGGTCAGGTAATCCAATCATTATAATGGACGAAAAATCTGCTGAACTTACTAAATATGCAGCTAATTCTTTTTTAGCAACAAAAATTACCTTTATGAATGAAATAGCCAATTTTTGTGAAAAGGTAGGCGCAGATGTAGATAAGGTAAGAGCCGGCATGGGTACAGATTCTAGAATAGGAAAGCGATTTTTATTTCCAGGAATTGGTTATGGGGGTTCGTGTTTCCCAAAAGATGTAAAGGCATTACATAAATCTGGTAAAGATATAGGGTATGATTTCAATATATTGAATGCTGTTATTAAAGTGAACGATATTCAAAAGAAAATATTAATCCCAAGAATTGAATCCTATTTTAATAATGAATTAGAAGGTAAAAATTTTGCTATTTGGGGTTTAGCTTTTAAGCCAGAAACTGATGATATCAGAGAAGCACCTGCTTTATATATAATAGAAGATTTATTGAATAAAGGAGCCAATATTAATGTTTTTGATCCAGAAGCAATGCCTAATGTTAAAATAAAATTTGGTGATAAAATTAAATATTCGTTGAATAAATATGAGGCTACAATAAATGCGGATGCTTTAATAATTTGTACAGAATGGAGTCTTTTTAGAACCCCTGATTTTGATAAGTTAAAATCTAATCTAAATAAACCCGTAATTTTTGATGGTCGAAATCTTTATGATTTGGAGGAAATGGAAAACGAAGGATTTTATTATAGTTCAATTGGTAGACAGATAAAAAAAATATGAAAAAAATTTTAATAACAGGAGCGGCTGGATTTTTGGGATCACATTTATGTGATCGATTTATTAAAGAAGGTTATAAAGTTATTGGAATGGATAATTTTATTACGGGTGATAAAAAAAACATTTCACATTTAAACAATTCCTGTAGTTTTGAATTTATTGAACACGATGTTACAGAATTTATTAAAATTGATGGACAACTAGATTATATTTTACATTTTGCATCTCCAGCAAGCCCTATTGATTATTTAAAAATACCCATTCAAACCTTAAAAGTAGGTTCTTTAGGAACGCATAACTTATTAGGTCTGGCAAAAGAGAAAAAAGCAAGAATTCTTATTGCTTCTACTTCTGAAATTTATGGTGATCCATTAGTTCATCCTCAAACGGAAGATTATTATGGAAACGTAAATACCATTGGTCCTCGTGGTGTTTATGATGAAGCCAAGCGTTTTCAAGAATCAATTACGATGGCTTATCATAGATTTCATGGATTAGAAACACGAATTGTGCGTATTTTTAATACTTATGGTCCAAGAATGCGATTGAATGATGGGCGCGTTATTCCCGCCTTTATGGGGCAAGCGTTAAGAGGAGAAGATTTAACTATATTTGGAGATGGTTCACAAACAAGATCGTTTTGTTTTGTTGATGATCAAGTTGAGGGGATTTATAGATTATTGTTAAGTGATTATGCTTATCCAGTAAATATTGGGAATCCTAATGAAATAACAATCAAAGATTTTGCAGATGAGATTATCAAACTAACAGGAACATCTCAAAAGGTTATTTATAAAGATTTACCCGTAAACGACCCAATGCAGAGACAACCAGACATATCTTTAGCAAAAAAACTTCTAAACTGGGAGCCAAAAGTTGGTAGAGCTGAAGGAATGAAAATTACCTTTGATTATTTTAAGAGCTTTACTCAAGAAGAGCTTTTCAAAAGCGAGCATAAAGATTTTACTGGCTATATAAACACATAGCTTATGGAATATATTCGAGGAAGATACTCTTGGCTATTAAGACCAATTTTAATTATTTTTGATCTTTTTGTTATTAATATCTTTGCATATTTTTTATTAAATTTCAATGATGAAAATTTATACTTTTTTTCATTCAAAATTCTTAATAATAAGTATGTATTATATTCTATTTACTCCGTTGTTTTTTGGTTAGTATCTACGGAACTTTTAAATTTTTATAAGGTTTATAGATACACTTCGTTTTTAAATATAATTTCTCTTTTAACAAAACAATTTTTAGTTTTTGGCGTAATCACTTTTGCATTTCTTGGAGTGTTTAGAAGTATAAAAATACCATCGATAACTACCTTTACTTATTTGTTATATTCATTCAGTACAATTGGACTTATTAAATTGTTGAGTTTTTACATGCTAAAAACCTTTCGCAGGTACTTAAATGGGAATTTGAGAAATGTGATTATTTCTGGTGGTGGTCAAAGCTCAGAAGAGTTAAAAAAGATATTTGCTAAAAATAAGAATCTAGGATATAATTTGAAAGGTATTTTTAGTAATACAAAAAACAAAAATATTACAGGAACGATAGCTGATAGTTTTATTTTTTTAGAAACGAATCAAAATATTGACGAAATATATTGTGCTATTGACGAATTAACAGAGAAGGAAGTTAATGAGTATGTTAAATATTCAGATTTACATCATTGCAATATTAAATTTGTCCCAAATACAGAAAAACTGTACACAAAAAGACTTCGTACAGATTATTATTCTTACATACCGGTTCTTTCCATACAAGAAGGGGAATTAAGCAACAACTTTAATAAATGGATGAAGAGAACTTTTGATGTTTTTTTTTCATTATTTGTATTGATTTTTATCCTTTCATGGCTTTCAATTATTTTATTTATTTTAATAAAATTGGAATCTAAAGGTCCCTTATTTTACAAGCACAAGAGGAATGGAATTAATTATAAAGAATTTTATTGTTTTAAATATAGGTCGTTAAAAACCACCCAAGAGATTAAAGGCACCTATGTAAAAATTAATGATAGTAGATTAACGTCTATAGGGAAGTTTTTACGCCGAACTAATTTAGATGAATTACCTCAGTTTATAAATGTTTTAAAAGGAGATATGTCTGTTGTTGGTCCAAGGCCTCATATGCCTTCGTATACCGATGATTATTCTAAAAAAATAGATAAATACAATTTTATATTTAGACACCATGTAAAACCGGGTATTACAGGCTTGGCTCAAATAAAAGGTTATAGAGGTGAAGTAGAAAGAGACAACGATATTATTAATCGCGTTAAATACGATATTTTTTATATTGAAAATTGGTCGCTATTATTAGATTTAAATATAATATTCCATACAATTCTTAATATCTTTAAAGGTGAAGATAAAGCATATTAATTTTTTATATTGAGTTCTTTAGTTTCTGTAATAACACCCATGCATAATTCGGAAGCCTTTATTTCCGAATGTATCAACAGCGTATTAAATCAAACCTATAAAAATTGGGAATTATTACTAATTGATGATGATTCAACCGATCGAACACTTCAAGTTGTTCAAGTATTTATTGATAAAAACTCCAATATTAAACTCCTTAAAAACCAAGCAAACTCAGGTGCAGCCATTTCTAGAAATAAAGGAATTGTTGAGGCAAATGGTGAATTTATAGCTTTTTTGGATGCGGATGATTTATGGAAACCTAAAAAATTAGAAAAGCAGATTGAATTTATGACTAAGCATTACCTTGATGTGTGTTTTTCTAGTTATGAATTGATAAATGAAAATGGACAGCTAATTCAAAAAACCATAAAAGCGCTTCCTTCTTTAACGTATCAAAAACTTTTGAAGAGCAATTACATTGGTAATTTAACAGGAATCTATAATGCTAAGGTTATAGGCAAAATAACAACCCCTAATCTACGTAAACGCCAAGATTGGCTATTATGGCTATCTGCTATTAAAAAGTCCGGTAAACCAGCTAAAAGCCTATCGGAATCATTAGCATATTATAGAGTTAGACAAGATTCTGTGTCTTCAAACAAGGTAAATCTTTTAAAATATAATTATTGGGTGTATAAAAAAGGCTTAGGATTTTCAGAGTATAAATCCTTTTATCATTTAATGATATTTTTAATAGAACACTTTTTTATAAAATCAAAACAAACGGTGTCTACAGAAAACTCTTAAACTGTTTTAGCTTACCGCTTTTCGATCGTTTTATGGGGTCCTGCTTTTCAAATTCTAGGGAAAGGCCTTTTTCAAGATAAGTGTCTATGCCTGAAGTAATTCGTTTTATTTCTTCAGAAGAAAGTGTCCTGTCGCTGCTGTACTTAATTTTAAAGCTTCTTTTCGTATGTTGTTCAATAATGAATTCTTTAACGTTTCCATCATCTTCAATAATACTTTTGGTAATGTAATAAAAGGTTAAACCAGCTGCTTTTTTCCCACTAGGTAATTCAGCAATATCATTAGTTCTTCCAATAAGGGTCTCTAAAATAGGTTTTTTAAGGGTACTTTTCTTCGAAAGAACACCAAGGTCACCTAGATCGTAGCGAATAAACGGATGTGCTTTATTGAACAAAGAGGTAATCACGACACGACCTTCTTCGCCGTAGGGCAAAATACGGTTGTCATCATCGAGTATTTCAACAAATAAATCGTCTGAATTTATAATCCATTCGCTTTTTTTATTTTGAAAGGCAATCAAGCCTAATTCGGCGGCACCATATTCGTTAATTACAGGAATTCCAAACTGGGTTTCTAGAAGCTTTTTATCGGTTTCAAAAAGAATTTCAGAAGTAACAATGCAGTATTTTAATGACGGACAAAGGTTGTTTAAAACAACTTTTTCTTTTTTCAAAAATTTAGCAAATTGAACAATTGAACTGGTATAGCCATTTATATAATCGAAAGGTGTCGTTTTAAATTTAATCAGGTTTTTTTTAAGTTGGGTATCACTTAAATCAAAAACTGAAAATCGAAACCGGTTACCCAAAGCATCTTTAATCCGTTCTTTATAATATCCTTTTTTATGTAATGGAATACCGTAAAAACGCGCTTGTTTCGAGGAATTAAAATCAATATCTAACCAGCCAAATCGATCTTGAAAAACAGCCCAAGTTAAGGCATGACAAAATTTATCTTTGGCAAAAATAAAGGGGTCACCAGAAGATCCTGAGGTTTTATGTATATGTATATTTTTTATATTAAAACCTACCGAAAGCCGATGGCCTAAAGGTTGTTGCAAATGGCGCTTTGTCATCACCGGGATACTATTCCAGTCTTTAGGATTAGCCTGTCTTGCAAATGATTTATAAAACGGATTATGTGTTAAGTGAAAAGTTAATATCTCTTCTTTTTTTTGAGAAAGGTAAGCTTCAAAATCGTTATCAGTGTTTTTTTGAATTGATTTCAACGCAATTTTAGCCTCTTTTATAGGAAATCCGTTAAGTTTTAAAGAAAGATCAAACAATTTCAAAATAATCGATATTTTTTGTAAAGTAAATAAAAAATATTCGTGAATTGGGGTCATTAATTTTATTTTTGTTCTTCAAAAGAAAACACAACACAATGAATATTTTAATTCTTGGTTCCGGCGGGAGAGAACATACATTCGCTTGGAAAATTGTACAAAGTCCGTTATGCAGCAACCTATTTGTTGCTCCCGGTAATTCTGGAACATCTGAAATAGCTACGAATGTAAATATTGGTGTCACAAACTTTGAGGCGATTAAAGAATTAGTATTAGAAAAAGACATCACTATGGTGGTGGTTGGTCCAGAAGACCCATTAGTACTAGGTATTCATGATTTCTTTTTAAACGATGAAGCTTTAAAGCATGTGGCCGTTATTGGGCCACAAAAAAAAGCGGCAGAATTAGAAGGTAGTAAAGAATTTGCTAAAGAATTTTTATATCGTCATCATATTCCAACGGCGGCTTATAAAAGTTTCACAAAAGAATCCGTTGAAAAAGGTTATGCGTTTTTAGAGACTTTAAACGCGCCGTATGTTTTAAAAGCAGATGGTTTGGCTGCTGGTAAAGGTGTTATTATTCTTAACAATTTAGAAGATGCTAAGGCCGAGCTGAAAAGCATGTTGGTAGATGCTAAATTCGGTCAGGCGAGCAACAAAGTCGTTATTGAAGAGTTTCTTGATGGCATTGAGCTTAGTTGTTTTGTATTAACCGATGGTAATAACTATAAAATTCTACCAACAGCTAAAGATTACAAGCGTATTGGAGAAGGGGATACAGGTTTAAATACAGGTGGTATGGGCGCGGTTTCTCCAGTACCATTTGCTACAAATGAATTTCTTAATAAAATTGAAGAACGTATTGTTAAACCAACTATTGAAGGTTTTAAAAAGGACAACTTACCGTATGTGGGTTTTGTTTTTATTGGATTGATTAAAGTGGGCGACGATCCTAAAGTGATTGAATATAATGTACGTATGGGTGATCCAGAAACCGAAGTTGTGTTACCAAGACTAAAAAATGATTTTGTTGAAATTCTGAAAGCTATGGCTAATGGAGCCTTAGATGAAATCACTATTGAAATTGATGAGCGTGCAGCAACAACAATTATGTTAGTGTCTGGTGGTTACCCTGAAGCGTATGAAAAAGGGAAAGAAATTACGGGCATAGAAAATATTGTTGATTCTATTCCATTTCATGCGGGTGCAAGTATGAAAGATGGAAACGTAGTAACTTCTGGTGGGCGTGTTATGGCGATAACGTCTTATGGAAAGACGTACCAAGAAGCTATAAAAAAATCTTACCAGAATATAGAAAAACTACATTTTGATAAGATGTATTATCGTAAGGATATTGGATTCGACTTATAAATATGAATGAGAAGATATACTTTTATCTTCCTCATTATTATCATTGAATTTTTTAAGCTCTAGCATCCAATAAACCATAGCTATAAAACCAACCACTATAAATAACCAAGACATTATATTGGCTGTCCACCAATTCTCTAGTTCTAAAGCTCTTAAAGCATCGAAAGGAGCAAAAAGGACATTTACAAATAAATCTTGTATAGCGTAAAAGATATCTTTCATAAGTTTATTTTTTTTTGATCCACTAAGAAACATATCGTTCCTTAGTTAGTATATTTACAAAGCAAAAATACAAAAAGAGTTAATGATTGCAAGTATTTTTAATAAATCAAAACCAATAAATTTTGTCATTGTTTTTTTTATAATGCTTTTGGCCTTTTCGATAGCCAATATAAAGCCATTTATAGAATCAATGTCGGTTAGTACTTTTTTTGAAAAAACATTTTGGTTTCTTCTGTGTTATTTTTCGATTTTACTTTTAAATTTTATAGTCGCTAAGAATAGCCTGACGAATAATAATCATTATCAAATTCTGTTATTTGGTTTATTTTTTTTATTGCTCCCTCAAACAACAACTAATGGAAGTATGATTATGGCAAACATATTTGTACTGCTTGGTTTAAGACGAATCTTAAGTTTAAGAAGTCAAACAAAAATTAAAAAAAAATTATTTGACGCAGCGGTTTGGCTTTCTATTGCTGCCCTATTTTATTTTTGGGCCATTTTATTTTTTGTTGTGATTTTTGGTACCTTACTATTATATACCGATAATAGAGTAAAAAATTGGATAATTCCATTTATTGGTTTTGCCACTATTTTTATTATTTCATCAAGTTTGTCTGTTGTACTTTATGATAATTTTTTTGAAATATTAAATATTTCAATGGATGTTAGTTATAATTATATTAATTACAATACACCGCAATACTTAATAGCAATTACCTTATTGTTTTCATTTGGTATTTGGTCTTCAATTTTTTATGTAAAACTTGTTCAGAAAAAAAAGAATGCCCTTAAGCCTTCATTTAAAATTATATTAATTGTGTTATTAGTGGCGTTTTTTGTGGTCATTTTGGAGCCAGAAAAACAAGGAAGTGAATTTTTATTTTTGTTTGCACCGTTGTCAATAATGATAACCAATTACATTGAAAGTATAAAGGAGAAATGGTTTAAAGAACTCTTTATTGCAATTTTAATCATAACCCCTTTTGCATTATTAATGTTGTAGTTTTTCTCCAAAAGATAAATCGCCAGCGTCACCAAGACCAGGAACAATATATCCTTTTTCGTTTAAAGTATTATCTATGGTTGCAATCCATAAATGGACATCTTTAGAAAAATAATTTTTCACATAATTAACGCCTTCTTGGGCACCAATAGTACTTACTAAATGAATGGTTTTTGGCTTACCAAAAGGTTTTAAAGCTTCAAAAGCATTCACCATAGATCGTCCGGTAGCTAGCATAGGATCCGCTAAAACGAGGGTTTTGTTTTCAAGATTCGGACAGGCTAAATATTCAACTTTAATTTCAAAGTCATTAGAATTTTCCAGATGATGCCTATAAGCGGAAATAAAGCCGTTTTCGGCATCATCAAAATAATTTAAAAGACCATTATGCAAAGGAATACCAGCTCTTAAAATAGAGCATAAAACAATATCATTATCAACAATATTCATATTGCAAAAACCCAAAGGTGTTGTAACCTTAGTTGAATGATGATGCAAATGTTTACTCATTTCATAACCCAAAACCTCACCAATACGCTCAATATTTCTTCTAAAACGCATCTTGTCTTTTTGAACATGGATGTCTCTAATTTCTGAAATAAAAGTATTCAGTATCGAATTGTGTAGTGATAAATTATGAATATGCATGCGTTAATAGATAATTTTTTGAGTAGTAAAGTTAACTAATTAGAAGTATAATATAGTTGTAGATTACATTTTTTAATATAAGAAAACACAAAACTACAATTTTGGTTTACACAAGTTTCTTATATAATTTCCGTATTTTTGCACTTTAAAATTTATACATCATGTTTACAACAAAAGCGAATGCTATTTTTCAAGAGGTTATTTCTAAATATCACATTATAAATACAGTTGATCAACCTTTTACCAACAAGTATAACGAAAGTGATTTATTAGAACATTTATTGTATAGAAAATGTTGGATTGACACTGTTCAGTGGCATTTTGAAGATATAATAAGAGATCCAAATATTGATCCGGTTGAAGCCTTAATATTAAAACGTAAAATAGATGCATCCAATCAAGACAGAACGGATATGGTTGAGTATATTGACGGTTATTTTCTGAATAAATACAAAGATGTTATCCCTAAAGAGAACGCTACAATAAATACGGAAAGTCCTGCCTGGGGAATTGATAGATTGTCAATTTTAGCTTTGAAAATTTATCATATGAATGAGGAAGCAACACGTAAAGATGCAACAGAAACTCACAGAGATGCTTGTCAGAAAAAGTTAGACATTTTATTAGAACAACGTGTAGACCTTTCAACCGCTATTGACACCTTGTTAAAAGACATTGAAAAAGGTGATAAATACATGAAAGTTTATAAGCAAATGAAAATGTATAATGACGATGAGTTAAATCCTGTTCTCCGTACTCAAAAATAAGTCTTTTAGAACATATTAATTTTAGTTGCCTTTGTTGAAATGTCAAAATTAGATAAACACATTCTTGTTATTCGCCTTTCAGCAATGGGTGATGTTGCGATGACAGTTCCTGTGTTAAGAGCTTTGACAGAGCAATATCCAGAATTAAAGATTACAGTACTTTCAAGAGCACTTTTCAAATCTTTTTTTCGAGATTTAAAAAATGTATCATTTTTCGCGGCTGAAGTTAAAGGCAAGCATAAAGGTGTTTCAGGACTTTATAAATTAGGCAATCAACTTAATAAAGAAAATAAGTTTTATGCGGTTGCCGATTTACATCATGTACTTAGAAGTAGAATTTTAAAATTTTTCTTAAAATATAAACGCTTTGTGTTTATTGACAAAGGAAGAAGTCTTAAGGATGCACTCATATCGGGTGTTATTTTCGAACCTTTAAAGACAACCCATCAGAGATATGCCGATGTTTTTCAAAAATTAGGATTCCCTATTAATTTATCGAATCCTACATATCCTAAAAAGGCAATTTTAAACGATAAACTAAAAGACGTATTAGGAACTAACAATAAAACCCTTATTGGAATTGCGCCTTTTGCAGCTCATGAAGGTAAAATGTATCCGTTAGATTTAATGAAAGAAGTTATCCAGACATTGGCAAAAGACTATAACATTTTGTTATTTGGCGGAGGAACCAAAGAGATTGAAATTTTAAATGATTTGGAATCCTATTTTAAAAACGTTAAAAACCTTGCAGGTAAATTAACGCTTGATGAAGAATTAGATGTAATTTCTAACCTAGATGTTATGCTTTCTATGGATTCTGGAAATGCTCATATGGCCGCTATGTTAGGAATAAAAGTTATTACTATTTGGGGTGTTACGCATCCATATGCTGGGTTTGCGCCTTTTAATCAGCCAAGTGATTATATGTTGTTATCAGATAAAGAAAAATTTATGGATATACCAACATCTGTTTATGGAAATAAATACCCAGAAGGTTATAAAGAAGCCTCAAGAAGTATTCTACCAGAAACAGTTATTAAAAAAATAAAATCTATAATTTAGCGTCTCCCTTTTAGGCAAATATTCATTTATACATCATCATAATCAACGACCAATATAGGTGTTGTTGGATTTGCTTGACAAGTTAAAATTAAGCCTTCGGCCACTTCTTTATCTGTTAGTATATTATTTTGCCTCATAGTTGCCTCCCCTTCTTTTATGCGGGCCAAACAGCTACTACAAATTCCACCTTGACAAGAATAAGGCGCATCCAAATCTTCATCAAGAGCAGCTTCTAAAACGGTTTGTTTTTGAGACATTTCAAAAGTGGTTTCTTCGTCATCTACGATAACTGTTATTTTTGTTTTCCCAGATTCAACAGTCGAATTTTTTTCAATGTCGGCAGGCTTAGCAGCTTTAAACAGTTCAAAATGAATGCGTTCTTCTGCAACAGCGTGATCTGTTAATACATGTTTTACGGTTTGAATCATGGCTTCTGGGCCACAAAGATAAAACGCATCAATATCAATGTGCTTATACTTATTTTTTACAATAAGGTTAACCGTGCTTTTTTCAATTCTACCAAAAATAGCATCGTCTTCTTGAGCTTGGCTAAATACAAATTGAATAGCAAAACGGTCCTTATATTGATGTTGAAGATTTAAAAGCTCATTTAAGAACATGGTGTCTCCCGTCGTTTTGTTTCCATAAACAAGAATCACTTTGCTGTGTTTTTCCTCTTCAAGTGCACATTTTATAATGCTTAAAACAGGCGTAATACCACTTCCTGCTGCAAAAGCTGCGATATTTTTAGTTTTCGCGTCATTAGGTTCAAAAATAAAGCGCCCTTTAGGAGGAGCTACTTCTAAATCGTCACCAACTTTTAGGGAATTGTTGGCATAAGCAGAAAACGTGCCGTCTTTTACTTCTTTTATGGCTACTTTAAGTAGTCCGCTTTTAGGAGAAGAACACAACGAATAGTCACGCCTTACTTCATGCCCGTCAAGTTGGGTTTTTAAGGTGATATATTGGCCGGCTTTAAAAGAAAAAACCTTTTTTAAATTATTAGGAACATTAAAAGTGATACTGATAGATTTACTGGTTTCTCTAATAATTTCTTGAATGGAAAGTTTATAAAATGAAGACATATATTCTTTTTTTTACAAAAATAGTAAAGTTGTCTTGTAAATTTTAACTTTGTCTGTAACATTTCTAAATCTATTAATACATATATTTAAATCACATTAACCATTAAAATAAAAAATAATGAAAAAAGTCTTACTCGTATGTTTATTTATGTTAGCTGTTACTACACAAGCTCAAGAAAATGACGACTTTAAAAAAGAAACGGTTGAATTTATAAAAATAACGGGTGCGACATCTGCTTTTGAAAATGCGATTGCTCAAATTGGTGCTGGGGTTTCCGAAGAAAATAAAGAGGCCTATACAAAAGAGGCTAATGGTACACTAGTTGGATTATATGATAAAATGGCTGAACTTTACATGGAGGAATTCACGCAAGAAGAAATTAGTGAATTAGTAGCATTTTATAATACAGACTTAGGAAAAAAATTAGCAGAAAAACAACTGGGATTAACACAAAAAGCAATGATGTTTGGTCAGTCTTGGGGCATGGAAGTGTCTGGTATTGCACAGAAATATAACTAAGAAAGCCTATGATATCTCGGTTTATAGGTTTCGAGTGGAAATCGTTTGTTAGGTCTGCAAGTTTTGGAAAAGGACTGGCTTTAAAAATTTTAATGGGCTTTTTAGCACTTTATTTTATTGCTATCTTTCTAATCTTGGGTGTGGCCTTATTTCCAGGTTTAAAAAAGGTATTTCCAGATCAAGATCCATTAATAATTTTAAATAACGTTTTGTTTTATTGGATTTTGGCTGATTTAGTGTTTAGGTTCTTTTTTCAGAAACTACCTGTAATGTTAGCAAAACCATTGCTTACATTACCTATTAAAACGAGCAAAATTGTTAATTATGTTTTAGGTAAATCGGTTACCTCGTTTTTTAACTTTTTACCCTTATTTGCCATTATTCCTTTTGGAGTCACACTAATTATAAAAGGGTATCCTGCTTTATCAGCAATTACATGGATGTTCTCGTTAGTTCTCGTGACACTAATAAATAATTTTTTAAATTTTATTATCGAAAGTTACTCTGCAGAGACTGAATTGTCTTTTCTTCCTATCATTGTTTTCGTTGGGTCTCTGTTCGCGTTAGATTATTTTGAAATTATATCATTCAATGAGCTAGTAGGTGGAGGATTTCAAGCTATTTATAATACCCCAGCTTTAATTTTTATTTTGGTTCTAGTCTTAGTTGGGCTTTACATGGTTAACTTCAAAATACTTAGGAACAAATTGTTTTTAGACAGTTCTTTAAAAACAGTGGTAAAAGAAGTTCAGGCGTCTAATTTAGAATGGACAAGAAATTTTGGAGATATCGCGCCTTTTATGCAATTGGATTTAAAATTGATTTGGCGAAATAAACGGTCGAAATCATCTGTTTGGATATTGATTATCGGGCTTCTTTATGGCTTGTTTTTTTATCCGCAACCAATGTATCAAGACATGCCATGGTTTTTTGCTTTTATAGGCATTTTTGTAACAGGTATTTTCCTTATTAATTTTGGGCAATTTATTCCTGCTTGGGATAGTGGTTATTATAAATTACTCATGAGCCAGAATATAAAGTATGAGCAATATTTAAAATCTAAATTTACGCTCATGGCGTTAAGCGTCATCATTCTATTTGTTCTTAGTATTCCATATGTTTATTTTGGCTGGAAAATTTTGTTAGCGCATTTTGCCGCAGCTATTTATAATTTAGGTGTGAATACGCATGTTATATTATTGGGCGGTTCTTTCAATAGAAAAAAAATAGATTTAAACCAGCGTGCCGCATTTAATTATCAAGGTACAGGTGCTGTCCAATGGCTTATTGGAATACCACTTATGTTATTGCCTTTAGGTATTTTTGTTTTGAGTTATTTTTTAGCTGGATTTGAAGTAGGGTGTCTTGTGTTAGGGATTTTAGGAATAATAGGGATCGTGTTTCACCAAAAGTTAATGACTTTTATTACGGCAAAGTATGTAAGGTCTAAGTATAAAATGATTGACGCCTTTAGTCAAGACAATTAATCTTTTTAAATTATGATAACAACGTCAAATCTTTCAAAAAAATATAGCGGCAATGTCGTTTTAAATATAGAGTCACTAGAAATACCTAAAGGACAAAGTTTTGGTTTGGTAGGTAATAATGGTGCTGGTAAAACCACTTATTTTAGTCTGCTTTTAGATTTAATTAGACCAACTACGGGAGAGATAATTAATAATGAAATACGAGTACATAATAGCGAAGATTGGAAACCTTTTACATCATCTTTTATTGATGAAAGTTTTTTAATAGGCTACTTAACACCTGAGGAATATTTTTATTTTATTGGTGAATTGCGTGGACAAAATAAAGCAGATATTGATTCTTTTGTAAGTCAGTTTGAAGACCTTTTTCATGGTGAAATTTTAAAACAAAAAAAATATTTACGAGACCTAAGTAAAGGAAATCAAAAAAAAGTAGGTATTGTAGCAGCTTTAATTGGAAATCTAGAGGTTATTATTTTAGACGAACCTTTTGCTAATTTAGACCCAACCACCCAGATTCGTTTAAAGCAAATTATAAAAGACCTTGCTGAAACAAAAGGCGTTACCATACTTATTTCAAGTCACGATTTAATGCACGTAACCGATGTTTGCGAGCGTATTGTCGTCTTAGAAAAAGGAGAGATTGTAAAAGATCTTGAAACGAATGCTAAAACTTTAAAAGAATTAGAAGCGTACTTTGCTGGATAGCGGTTAATTCAAAAGTCTTTTTTAATATTATAGGTTAATCAAAAAAGATGCTTATTTTTACGTTTTGCATAATATATGCAAGAGTTTGTAGTTATGTATTAGACCAAATAAGCAGGTATTGAAAACATCTTTTAAATTCATTATAGTTGTCGTTATATCTTCCCTTTTCGTGATAAGTTGTTCACGAAAAAAAGACAAGTTTATTAATCGAAATTTTCATGCGGTTACAGCAGAATTCAATGCACTTTATAATGGTTATTTAGCTTTAGAAGAAGGTAAAAATTCTCTTAATGATGCATACCAAGATAATTATTGGGATATTCTTCCTATCGAGCGTATGCAAATACGTGAAGAGATTATGCTTCCTGGGCAATCAAAAAATGATAACTTTAATAGAGCTGAAGAGAAGGCAGTAAAGGCTATTCAAAAACATAGCATGAACATTAATGGGAAAGAAGAAAACCCACAAATGGACGAGGCATATTTGCTATTGGGAAAAGCAAGATATTTTGATCAGCGTTTTGTGCCATCTTTAGAAGCTTTCAATTATATTCTATACAAGTATCCTGCTAGTGATAAAATTAATCAGGCTAAAGTTTGGAGGGAAAAGACTAATATTCGTTTAGATAATGATGAGCTCGCTATTAAAAACCTAAAACGATTATTAGAACAAGAAGAAATAGATGGGCAAGACCTAGCCGATGCTACCGCTATGTTGGCACAAGCCTATTTAAACACAAAATCTATTGATAGTGCTATTACACAATTAGAAATAGCTTCAAATGCAACTAAAAACAACGATGAGCGCGGAAGATATCGTTTTATTCAAGGACAACTCTATAATACCCTAGATTATAAAGATAGCGCTAACATTGCCTTCGACAAGGTGATTGAACTTAATAGAAAAACACCTCGCATATATTTAATAAGCGCACATCTTGAGAAAGTTAAAAATTTCGATTATGAAAATGGTGATAAATTAGCTTGCTTAGAGTTGTTAACTAATCTTGAAGAAGACAGAGAAAACAGACCTTTTTTAGATAAAATTTATCATCAAATTGGTGAATATCATTTAAATAACAAATCAGAATATTTAGCTATTTCTTATTATAACAAATCGTTAAGAACAGACTCTAGAGATAAGGTATTAAGAGCGAGAAACTATGAAATACTTGGAGACATAAGTTTTGATAATTCTATATATAAAGAAGCAGGTGCTTATTACGATAGTACCATGAGTAATATGACGCTTAACTCAAAACCATATCGTATTATTAAACGAAAAAGGGACAATTTAGAAGACGTTATTTACTATGAAGCGATAGCTCAAGTAAACGATAGTATTTTAAATTTAGTTAATTTACCTGAAGCAGATAGAATAGCATTTTTTGAAGAAATTATTGAAACACTTAAAAAAGAGGCTGAAGAAGAAAAACAAAGACAAGAAGTTGCCGCAAGAAATAACGGATTAATCGCAGGCAATAATAATGTTGCAGGTACAAATCCAATGACCCAAAGAGGCGTTCCAGGTCAAGCTAATTTATTTTATTTTTACAACCCTACTACAGTGGCGTACGGAAAAAATGAATTTGTAAAAGTTTGGGGCAATAGAACTTTGGAAGATGATTGGAGATGGTCAAGTAAATCAAAATCAAGTGGGAATAATGCTATTTTAAATAATGAAGTATTTGCTGATGCGACTGAAGATCAACTTTATAATCCGCAATACTATATCTCAAAAATTCCGTCTGAGTCTAAAATTATTGACAGTATTTCTAAAGAACGAAACTTTGCTTATTATCAATTAGGACTTATCTATAAAGAGAAGTTTAAAGAATATGAGTTAGCAAAAAGTAAGTTTAATACGGTTCTTGAAAGTAACCCAGAAGAACGATTGATACTACCATCAAAATATAATTTATATAAAATTTATTCACTTTTAGATCAGCTTGATGAAGCCAATATTGCTAAAAATGATATTATTTCAAATTTTCCAGATTCTCGATATGCTACTATTTTAACTAATCCAGAATTAGCATCAATAAAAGACGAGAATAGCCCAGATAATGTTTACGAAAGCATATATCAGCAACATGAAAATCAAGAATATGCTGAAGTTATTTCGAAATGTGAAACGTATATCAATGCATTTGATGGTGATCCTATCGTTCCTAAATTAGAATTATTAAAGGCTACTGCCAAAGGGCGTCTGTTAGGATTGGAATCTTACAGTAAAGCCATTAATTATATAGCCATTACTTATGCTAATACACCTGAGGGAAAACAAGCTCAAGATATAGAAACGAATGTTTTACCGCGATTACAAAACAAAGAATTTTTGTTAGATAGCATTGCTAATAACTATAAAGTTGTTTTTCAGCTTGATAATACTGAAGTTTCAATAATCAACACATTTCAAGACACTTTAAATAAGGTGTTAAAAAATATCAAGTATTACAATCTTTCATCATCAAAAGATGTATATAGCGAAAACACAACATTTGTTTTAGTGCATGGTTTAAAAAATAGTGTGGTAGCTAAAACCTTTGATCAATTATTAACCAAAGAAGATATAAAGAAAATTAACAAACCTTTCTTTGTAATTTCTTCTCCAAACTATCGAATAATACAAATTCACAAGAATTTAGATACCTATTTAAGTTCTTACAATAACTAAAATTAATAGTAATATGTTTTCTGATAATAAAAAAAATAAGTCTATGGAAGAAGGTAAGTCAAGTCAAAACATTATAGCACAAGGAACGAAAATTACAGGCGACCTTAATAGTGAAGGTGATTTAAGAATAGACGGCAGCCTTGATGGAAATATTAAAACATCAGGCAAAATTGTAGTTGGTAAATCTGGTTTTGTTAAAGGAACCTTGCAAGGTACCGATGCCCATTTTGAAGGAAAGTTTGCTGGTAAATTATCATTATCAGGAACATTAACCTTAAAGTCTACAGCTAATATTGAAGGTGAAGTTGTTGCAGGTAAACTAGCAGTAGAACCAGGAGCCACATTTAATGTAACATGCGCTATGAAAGGCACGGTAAAAGAAATGAATAAGGGTGGACAACAAAAACAACAAGAAGAAGGAAAAACCGCTTAAAAATATAGCTGTTCTTTCTGGAATTGCTATTCAAATGGGTGTTACTATCTACTTGTTTGTGATTTTTGGTAAGTGGTTAGATACAAAATATAATAATGGTGATAAGCTATTTATAATTATTATGACGCTTTTAGGAGTCGCTATTTCATTATATGCGGTTATTAAGCAAGTCAATAGAATAAAATATTAATGAGTAATCCTTTTACACGTTTTACTATAAAAGCAACTACTGTTTTAGCAGTTGCTTTTTGTATTCATATAGCAATATTAAAGAGTCTTCAAATTCCGTTGTTTGAAAACAAAATAGTGCTTTCTTATGTTGTAAACTTAGCATTGATTGTTTTTATTTTTGGATTTTTATATGTTTCAAAAAAAAAGTTTAAAGACCAATTGGGGTTTTTATTTATTGCAGGAAGTGCACTAAAATTTGGAATGTTTTTTATCGTTTTCTATCCGTTTTTTAAACTTGATGGGCATATTTCTAAATTAGAGTTTGCTGCATTTTTTGTGCCGTATGGATTAGGTTTAATTTTAGAAACATTTAGCCTTGTTAAATGGCTAAACAAGATAGATTAAAAGCCACCATATATCTACCAAATCTAACGTTATAAATAAAATAAAAATTTATTTTTGTTTTTGAGATAAAAACATACCTTTGCAGCAATTTTTAAGCTACTATTAGTTAGAGTGATATGCGTATAAAAACATATTTAAAATCAATTACATTATTACTGTTTTTATTAACCTTTATGTCGTATGGGCAAGAAGGTCATTCAGAAGAACACTTACTTGAGGGGTCAAAAGTTGATAAAGAAACAGAAATAAAAGAATATATTCTTCATCATTTAAAAGACTCTTATGATTTTGGATTGTATTCATATACCACAGAAGAAGGCGAGACTAAACATGTTGGTTTTCCCTTGCCTGTAATCCTTTGGGATAACGGTTTAAAAGTATTTATGTCGTCTAAATTCCATCATGGAGAAGAAGTGGCTGAAGTTGGAGATAATTTTTATAAAGTTTATCATTCAAAGATTTATAAAGTAGATGGCCCGAATGGAAAGATTAATGAGGATGAACATCACCATGCCACTAATGAAAAGCCTTTAGATTTCTCTATAACTAAAAATGTTGCATTGATTTTCATGGTATTTGTTATTTTGTTTTTTATGTTTAAACGTATGGCACAATCTTACAAAAAGAACAATAATTTGCCTATGGGAATAGGGCGTATATTAGAGCCAATTGTTTTATATGTTAGAGATGAAATTGCGATACCAAACATTGGCGAAAAACATTATAAGAAGTATATGAGTTATTTGTTAACTGTATTTTTCTTTGTTTGGATAGTCAATCTATTTGGTTTAACCCCTATAGGTATGAACGTCACTAATAACATTGCTGTAACCTTATGTTTGGCCCTAATTACCTATCTTATCACAACATTTTCAGGGAATAAAAATTATTGGAAACATATTTTTTGGATGCCAGGAGTGCCTGTTCCGATGAAAATTATATTAGCACCGATTGAATTATTGGGAACTTTTATAAAACCATTTGCGTTAATGATTCGTTTATATGCCAACATTACAGCTGGACACATCGTATTAATGAGTATCATAGGTATGATGTTTATTTTTAATAATTGGATAGGGAGTTCATTATCATTTGTATTAGCCTTTGTATTAGCAATTTTAGAGTTATTAGTTGCGGTTTTACAAGCCTATATTTTTACAGTGCTTTCAGCGTTATACTTCGGCATGGCCGTTGAAGAACATCATGATGAAGCACATTAATAAATTGAATGTTTAATTTTTAATTATATATATATTATGGGAAATATTCCTGAAATTGTAGGAGCAGGTCTAATTGTAATAGGAGCGGGAATCGGAATCGGAAGAATCGGTGGTTCAGCTATGGAAGCTATTGCACGTCAACCAGAAGCTACTGGAAAAATTCAAACCGCTATGCTTATCGCAGCAGCGTTGATTGAAGGTATTGCCTTTGCAGCTTTATTTGCAAAGTAAATCACACTAAAGAGTAGCTATAACGGTTGGTTATAGCTGCTTTTTTTAAATTAAACAGAAGTTGTTTTAGAAATATAATTTATTATGGAAGAATTATTTGGAGGATTTTCTTTAGGGTTGTTTGTTTGGCAGGCAATACTCTTTATAGCACTTATTTTATTGCTTAAAAAATTTGCTTGGAAACCCATTTTAGATTCAGTTAATGATAGAGAAGAAGGTATTAAAAACGCATTAGATTCTGCTGAAAAAGCAAAATTAGAAATGCAAAACCTTCAAGCAGATAATCAAAAACTGTTAAAAGAAGCAAGAGCAGAGCGTGAATCTATGTTGAAGGATGCACGAGATATGAAAAATAGGATGATTGAAGACGCTAAGGATGAAGCTAAAGAAGCTTCGGCAAAACTTATTGAACAAGCTCAGGCAGCTATCGAATCTGAAAAGAAAGCAGCTATTGCAGAATTAAAATCACAAGTAGCAAGTTTATCAATTGAAATAGCAGAAAAAGTAGTTCGTGAAGAATTATCTAATAAAGACAAGCAAGTAAAATTGGTTGAGTCAATGTTAGGTGACGCAAAATTAAACTAATTATAAATGGCAGGAGCAAGAGCAGCAATTCGTTACGCAAAAGCAATTTTGAGTTTAGCAACAGATCAAAAATCGGCTGATGCTGTTAATAATGATATGAAGTTAATGGCAGAGAGTATTGGGAACAATGCAGAATTAAGTGAGATGCTAACTAATGCTGTTATAAAGTCTGAAACAAAAAAAGAAGTTTTATTAGCAGTATTTCCTAAATTAAATAAGATTAGTTCTGATTTGTTTGATGTATTAATTACAAACAAGAGAGTTGATATTTTAAATGAAATTACGATACAGTATAGTCATTTATACGATGTCTTAAACGGGAAAGAGGTTGCTTATGTAACTACTGCCGTTCCAATGACCAAAGAATTAGAATCTAAAGTACTTGAAAAAGTAAAAAAGCTTACTAACAAAGAAGTAACTGTTGAGAATATTGTTAACGATAGCATATTAGGAGGTTTTATCCTAAGAGTTGGTGATAAACAATACAACGCAAGTATTTCTAATAAGCTAAACAAATTAAAAAGAGAATTTACATTAAATTAAAAATAAGATGGCAGAAGTAAAACCAGCTGAAATATCAGCAATCTTAAAACAACAACTTGCAGGATTTGATGCATCGGCTTCATTAGACGAAGTAGGAACAGTATTAACTGTTGGTGATGGTATTGTTCGTGCGTATGGACTTTCAAATGTTCAATATGGTGAGTTAGTTGAATTTGAAGGCGGTTTAGAAGGAATTGTACTTAACCTTGAAGAAGATAACGTTGGGATTGTATTGTTAGGTGCTTCAATAGGTGTTAAAGAAGGATCTATTGTAAAGCGTACAAAACGTATTGCTTCTATTAATGTTGGAGAAGGTATTGTAGGTCGTGTTGTTGACACTTTAGGAAGCCCTATTGACGGCAAAGGACCTATCTCTGGAAAAACATATGAATTACCTTTAGAGCGTAAAGCTCCTGGTGTTATTTTCCGTGAGCCAGTTACAGAACCATTACAAACAGGTATTAAATCTATCGACGCGATGATTCCTGTAGGTCGTGGACAACGTGAATTAGTAATTGGTGACCGCCAGACTGGTAAAACAGCTGTTTGTATAGATACTATCTTAAATCAAAAAGAATTTTATGATGCAGGTGAGCCTGTATTTTGTATATATGTTGCTATAGGTCAAAAAGCATCAACAGTTGCTTTAATTGCAAAAACGTTAGAAGATAAAGGCGCATTAGCTTATACTACTATCGTTGCTGCAAATGCTTCAGACCCTGCGCCTATGCAAGTGTATGCTCCGTTTGCAGGTGCTGCAATTGGTGAGTACTTTAGAGATACTGGTCGTCCAGCATTGATTATTTATGACGATTTATCGAAACAAGCAGTAGCATATCGTGAGGTATCTTTATTATTACGTCGACCACCAGGACGTGAAGCATATCCTGGAGACGTTTTTTACTTACACTCAAGATTATTAGAGCGTTCTGCAAAAGTGATTAATGATGATGATATTGCTAAAGATATGAACGATCTTCCTGAGTCTTTAAGACCATTAGTAAAAGGGGGCGGTTCATTAACAGCATTACCAATTATTGAAACTCAGGCGGGAGATGTTTCGGCATATATTCCAACAAATGTAATTTCTATTACAGATGGACAAATTTTCTTAGATGGTGATTTATTTAATTCTGGTGTTCGTCCGGCTATTAACGTAGGTATTTCGGTATCCCGTGTTGGTGGAAACGCTCAGATTAAATCGATGAAAAAGGTAGCTGGAACATTAAAATTGGACCAAGCACAATATCGTGAATTAGAGGCCTTTGCCAAGTTTGGATCAGATTTAGATGCGTCTACTTTAAATGTTATTGAGAAAGGAAAACGTAACGTAGAAATTCTAAAACAAGCTCAAAATGATCCTTTTAAAGTTGAAGATCAAATCGCAATTATTTACGCAGGATCTAAAAACTTATTAAGAGATGTGCCTGTTGAAAAAATTAAAGAATTTGAAAGAGATTATTTAGAATTCTTAAGAGCAAAACATGCCGATGTGCTTAGTACATTAAAAGCAGGAAAATTAACTGATGAAGTTACAGACACATTAACAGCTGTAGCAAAAGATTTATCGAGTAAATATAGAGCATAATTAGATTTTAGTGTTGAGTAGTGAGTTAATGAACTTACTACTGAATACTCAATACTAACAACTAAAAAATGGCAAATTTAAAAGAAATACGTAACAGAATAGCATCCGTATCTTCAACGATGCAGATAACCAGTGCCATGAAAATGGTATCGGCTGCAAAATTAAAGAAAGCTCAAGATGCCATTACAGCAATGCGCCCATATGCGGACAAGTTAACAGAGCTTTTACAAAGTTTAAGCGCAACGTTAGATGCTGATTCTGGAAGTAAATATTCAGTTCAACGAGAGGTTAATAATGTGCTTATAGTAGCAATTACTTCTAACAGAGGGTTGTGCGGGGCTTTTAATTCAAACATTATTAAGCAAGTGCAACAATTAGTTGATAATAAATATTCTGGCAAAAAAGTATCTGTTTTTGCAATTGGAAAAAAGGCTAACGATGCGTTTTCAAAAAAGAAAATGATTATAGGTAATGAGAGTCATGTTTTTGATGATTTAACCTTTGAAAATGTTGCTGATATTGCTGAATCATTAATGCAAAAATTCGTAGTTGGAGAGTTCGATAAAATAGATATTGTTTACAATAAATTTAAAAATGCTGCGACTCAGGAAGTGATGACTGAGCAATTTTTACCGATTGTTCCTGTTGATGGAAGTGTTAATAAGAATGCAGATTATATTTTTGAGCCTTCAAAAGTAGAAATTGTTGAGCAATTAATTCCGAAGTCATTAAAAACGCAATTATATAAGGGTATTAGAGATTCATTTGCTAGTGAACATGGAGCTCGAATGACGGCAATGCATAAAGCAACGGATAATGCTACTGAGTTAAGAGATCAATTAAAATTAACGTATAACAAAGCGCGTCAAGCTGCAATTACTAATGAAATTCTAGAAATTGTTGGTGGTGCTGAGGCTCTTAATAATTAGGTATACTTTTCATTAATTTATACATATTAGCCTCACAATTTGTGAGGCTTTTTTTATGGCATTAATTTTGAATCTATACCTTTACTAATAAGAATTCAATATCATGAAAGACATTAAATTTTTTAAATACTGGGTCTATTTAATATTTCTATACTTAGCATTTTTAAACTGTTCATCAGCACAAAAAATACAAAACTCGATACCAATTGAGTTTGGAGACGTTTATTATCAGCACTGGGTAGCAGGTGTTCAAGGTGGGGGTTCGGGTATTAATGTATTTATTAATGTCGTTTCAAATAATAAGAATATTGAGTTAGACAGTATCTATTTTCAAGGTAAAGTTTCTAAGCTAGAAGAGGGTAATAATTCTCTGTTTATTGGACGTTTTAAAACGACTGCTAATCAAAGAGAAGATTTGATTTTGAGCAGTAATCCAAAAGAAGAGTATGGTAATCAAATTCGAAAATCTAAAAAGGATATTCCGTTCGAGCTAAAGGACAATCAATGTGTCATTAGTTATAAAGAAGGTGGCAAGATTAAATATTTTATGATTGAAGATGTTAAAAAAAGGAAGTTACTTGCTTACCCAAGTTCTCCACAAAAGAAGGAATAGTGTATGTTTGGTTTAGAATAGCTAAAAACGTATTTTTAGCCTTATAAATAACCTGCCATTGAGCGTACTTAAAACATTATTTAAACAAACATTCATTTACGGTTTAGCAACGGTTTTGCCTAGAATGCTAAGTTTTATTTTAGTACCTCTTTACACAACTGATGGTGTATTATCTTCAGTTGCCGAATATGGAGAAGTATCGGTTATATTCTCTTATTTCGTGCTTTTTAATGTGGTTTTGGCATATGGTATGGAAACCGCTTTTTTTAGATTTTTTAATAAAGAAGACGATAAAAACCAGGTCACTGGAACTGCTTCCATCTCTTTAGTTGTTTCTTCATTGGGGTTTTTTGTTATTGCTTTAGTTTTTCAAAATCAAGTGGCATGGTTTATTGATATTGATGTTAAGTACATCAATTTAGTAATCTGGATTTTACTTTTAGACGCCTTAGTTATTATTCCTTTTGCATGGTTAAGGGCTACACAACGCCCTATGCGTTATGCCATCATTAAAATTTTAAACGTTGCTATTAACTTAGGACTTAATATATTTTTCTTACTAGCTTTAAAAGATCTCGCTTCTCAAGGTTCAGTTTTTGAAAGTATTTACAAACCAAATTTTGAAATCAGTTACATTTTCATAGCCAATTTAATAGCAAGTGGCGTGACATTATTTTTACTAATTCCTTTTTATGTTAAGGCAAAGTATGTATTTAACAAAACCCTTTGGAAATCTATGATGCGCTATGCCTTACCAGTATTAATTGCAGGTGTGGCGTTTTCAATTAATGAAACATTTGATAGAATTCTTCTTAAAGAATTACTACCATCTAATATAGCAGAAACTGATATTGGGATGTACTCTGCATGTTATAAAATAGCATTGTTTATGACGCTCTTTGCTACGGCTTATAGATTAGGAATAGAGCCCTTCTTTTTTAGTCATGCAAAAAGTGAAAATCCTCAAAAAAACTATGCTAGAATATTAGAATTTTTTGTAGCCTTTGGCTCTATAATACTTCTAAGTGTAGTTGTGTTTGCCGATGTATTAAAACCATATATAGTAAGAAGTGAAGACTATTGGGAAGCTATGTGGGTTGTGCCAATAATACTATTAGCAAATTTCTGCTTAGGTATTTACCATAATCTTTCTGTCTGGTACAAAATTACCGATAAGACAAAGTTTGGGGCTTATATATCTATAGTTGGGGCCGTAATCACATTGGTTATAAATATTTTATTTATAAAAGAGTTTAGTTATAAGGCATCAGCTATAGCTACGTTGGTGGCTTATGGCGTTATGATGCTATTATCTTTTTATTTTGGAAGAAAGTATTATCCAATTCCGTATAATCTAAAAAAAATAGGACTGTATTTAATACTTTCCGTAGGATTTTCGATGCTTTCATTTTATAAATTTAGAGAACAATATACCATTGGAATTTCAATGTTAATTGTATTTTTGACCATTATTTTTATTTCAGAAAAAAACGAATTAAAGCAATTATTAAAACTAAAATAAGATTAATCACTAAATAATTTCTCCCCTAAGGGGAGATTAAGAGGGAAGCATGAAAATTAAAATAATCAATAAATCCAGTCACGATTTACCACATTACGAAACTATCGCATCTGCTGGTATGGATTTGCGAGCAAATTTATCCGAGTCAAGAACCTTAAAACCTTTAGAACGCAGTATTGTAGGCACAGGCTTATTTATAGAACTACCTATTGGTTATGAAGCGCAAGTGCGTCCACGAAGTGGTTTAGCTGCTAAAAAAGGAATTACAGTATTAAACGCTCCAGGAACTGTTGATGCGGATTATAGAGGAGAAATAGGGGTGATTTTGGTGAATTTATCTAATGAAGATTTTATAATTCAAAATGGAGAACGTATTGCACAACTTGTGATTGCCAAACACGAAAGAGCTGAATGGAGTGAAGTGAATGAACTATCAGTAACCTCAAGAGGGGAAGGTGGTTTTGGAAGTACAGGAACTAAGTAAATGACGAATTACGATTTTAGAATATATTGCTAAAAACATTCGTGAATCCATAGCAAAACAAATAAATAACCCATCAAATAAACGAATCAATTAGAATATGAAAATAATAGTACCAATGGCGGGTCGAGGTTCCCGATTAAGACCTCACAGTTTAACAGTGCCAAAACCATTAATTCCTGTTGCAGGACAACCCATTGTTCACAGACTTGTTAAAGATATTGTTAAAGTATTAAATCAGCCAATTGATGAGATTGCTTTTGTTTTAGGAGATCCTGCTTGGTTTGGAGATGATGTCGTGTCAAGTTTAAAAGCATTAGCCAATAGCTTAGGAGCTAAAGCATCTATTTACCGTCAAGATCAACCACTAGGAACAGGACATGCTATTATGTGTGCTAAAGAATCCCTTTCTGGACCAGCGGTTATTGCTTATGCCGATACACTAATTAGAGCTAATTTCACTTTAGACCCAGAAGCTGATGCCGTTATTTGGGTAAAACAAGTAGATAAACCAGAGGCTTTTGGTGTTGTAAAATTAAACGCAAACAATGAAATTGTCGAATTAGTCGAAAAACCAGAAAATTTTGTTAGTGATTTGGCCGTTATCGGTATATACTACTTTAAAGATGTTAGCGTTTTAAAGCAAGAATTACAACATGTTTTAGATAATAATATTGTAAATGGTGGTGAATACCAAATTAATGACGGTATAAAAGGTATGATGACAAAAGGGAAGGTCTTTAAAACGGGTCAGGTAGATGAATGGATGGATTGTGGAAATAAAGCCGTAACGATTGAGACCAATACCAGAATGCTTGGGTTTTTACAAGCAGATGGAGAAGAAGAAATGATTTCCTCGTCGATTAAAAATGATAACTCTAAAATTATTGAACCTTGTTTTATTGGAGAAAGCGTTGTGTTAAATAATGCAACTGTTGGTCCAAATGTTTCTATTGGAGATAACTGTGTTATAGAAAATGCACGTATTAAAAATAGTCTAATACAAACTAATACAACGATTAAAAATGCTAATTTAGAAGAAGCCATGATAGGTAACCATGTATCTTATGACGGAAACTTCAAAAAGGTGAGTATTGGAGATTATTCAGTTTTGGAATAATTATTGTCAAAATAAACAAATGTTACTTTGAGCACAGTCGAAAGATTCCTTAATAAATGAAACGAAACATCTATATACTATTTTTTTTCTTCGGAATACTATTATGTCCGCAAAATCAGTATGCACAAGTTGATTTCAATAAAAAGCCCAATGACGACTTAGGAGATTTAGAAGATAAATTTCAAGAATCTTTCTTCGAAGCGCTAAAGCAAAAAGGCATTGAAAATTTTGATCGATCTATAGAAGCACTTTTAAAATGTATAGAATTAGATGATTCACAAGCTGTTTTATATTATGAATTAGGAAAAAACTATATCCATCTTAAAAATTTTGGAGCCGCTGAAGACGCTTTAAAAGAAGCCGTAAATAAGCAACCCGATAACGAATGGTATTTAGATGCTCTTTATGGTCTTTATGTTCAACAAAAGGACTTAAATAAAGCTATAAAGACTTTAAAGGAACTTGTAAGCTACCATCCAGATTATAAAGAGGATTTAGTAGGCCTTTATATGACGACAAAAAAGTTTAACGATGCCTTAAAATTGTTAGATGAATTAGATGAAGAATTGGGAATCTCATATACAAGAGATTATATGCGGAATCAAATTTATGAAGCAACCGGAAGAAAAAAGGATCAAATAAAAAACTTAGAAAAACGAGTTGATGATAACCCAGATAAAGAAGCTAATTATTTAGCACTTATTTATAGGTATAGTGAGAATAATGAAAACGATAAAGCATTTGAAACAGCAAAAGAATTACTAAAAACTAATCCAAACTCTCAGTTAGTCCATTTAGCTCTCTACAAGTTTTATTTAGAAGATAATAATGCAGACAAGGCCATAGAATCTATGAAGATTGTAATTAACAGTCCTCAAATTAAACCAGAAGCAAAACTTAAAGTGCTTTCAGATTTTGTTGGTTTTGTTAGTAAAAACCCACAATATGAATCAGCACTTATAGAGGCAACCGCATTAGCAGGAGACACTAGAAATGCACAATCACTTATTGAAATTGCACAATATTATTTATCACAGGGAAACAAGGAAAAAGCGCTTCAATATTATGAAAATGCCTTGTTAATTGAAGCTGACAATTTTAGTGTTTTGCGGAACGTTTTATTGTTGCAAATCGATTTAATGCAATACGATTTGGCTGCTGAAAAAAGCAAAAAAGCTCTTGATAATTATCCTTCACAACCAATTATCTACTTAATAAATGGCGTGGCCTTAAATAAGCTAAAAATGGCAAAGGAAGCGGCTAATGTTTTAGAATTAGGATTAGATTATATTATTAATGATAACAAAATGGAAGCCGATTTTTATAACCAGTTAAGTATTTCATATGCCCTATTAAACAATGAAACTAAAGCAAAAACGTTTAGTGACAAAGCAAAACAATTAAAAATCTCAAATTAGACTTATTATATGCCCTTTAAAAGACATTCCCTAGTACTTATTTTATTAGTTGCTTTTTGTTTTGTTATTAGTTGTAAAACATCAAAAACCTTAGGTTCTGGAGAAGTAAATTTAGGATTGTCATCTAAGCAACTTATAAAGCAAAACACAAAAAAGCAAGCTTCTTTTAAAACACTTTCTGCACGCGTGAAACTTGAGATCTTTCAAGGCAATAAAACAGAGAAATATACGGTCAATCTGCGCATGGAAAAAGATAAGAAAATCTTATTATTGTCCACACCAATATCTGTAGTTAAAGCTTTGATTACCCCAGAAAAAGTAAGTTTTTATAATAAATTAGACAATTCGTATTTTGAAGGCGATTTTAAGTATTTGAGTGATTTATTAGGAACGACTTTAGATTTTACCAAACTTCAAAATTTATTATTAGGAGACCCTTTATTTGGATTGAAAAATGAGTCATTTATAGTATCTGTTAATGAAAAAGAATATATCCTTCAGCCTAAGAAACAGAATCCTCTTTTTGAATTATTTTATTTAATAAGTCCGTCACATTTTAAAATAACCTCACAACAATTGTCTCAACCAAAAGAGCAAAGGCATCTTCAAATTGATTACAAATCATTTCAAGAAGTTAATAAGCAAATTTTACCAGAAAATATAAAAATAATGGCAGTAGAAACTGCTGAAGAATTCATTTTAGAGATGGAATTTAAAGCAGTATCTTTGAATGAAGATTTGCGTTTTCCGTATAAAATCCCTTCAGGTTTTAAAGAGATTGAGCTTTAATGGTTAGAAAAAAAAATATAGTTAAATTTATTTTATGTGTTTCACTATTTTTTGGTGTGAATAGCTTTTCTCAAAATAAAAAACAACAAGAGCTAGAGCAGCGTAGGCAAGAATTGAGGCAGGAAATAAAAAAAATAAATCAGTTACAGCTTGAGAACAAATCAAAGGAAAAATCACAATTATCTTTAATAGAAAATTATAATTATAAAATTAGTGTGCTTAATAATTTAATCACTGTTACTAATCAGCAAGCTAATTTTTTAACCAGAGAGATTAATACCAATCAAAGGAAAATATCCAAGCTAAGAGAAGAGTTAAAGGCTTTAAAAGAGGATTATGCTGCGATGATTGTAAAATCATATAAAAGTAAAAACCAGCAAAGTAGAATTATGTTTTTATTGTCTTCTAATAATTTCAAGCAAGCCTATAAGCGTTTGCAATACATGAAACAATACTCTAACCACCAAAAGCAGCAAGGTCAGGAAATTAAAGCTAAAAGTGAGGAACTTCAATCGATTAACACGAGTTTATTGAAGCAAAAAGAGAATAAACAACGGTTAATTTCTGAAAACAGGGAGGTTCAAAAATCTTTGGAGTCAGAACGAAAACAACATCAAGTTTTAATGGCTTCTATTAAGAAGAATATCAATATATATTCGGCTCAAATAAGAACAAAACAACGGGAAGCTGATAGAATTGATAGGGAGCTAGAAAGAATTATAAGGGAAGTGATTGCAAAGTCGAATAAAAAAGCAGGAAAATCTGAAACATCTTCTGGATTTTCTTTAACGGCTGAAGAGAAAGTATTAGCGTCAAATTTTGTATCTAACAAAGGGAAACTCCCTTGGCCAGTAGAAAAAGGATTTGTGACCTTACGTTACGGAAAACAGCCATCGCCTATTGATAAATCATTAATTATAAGAAGCAATGGCGTACGCATTGCTACTGAAAAAGGCGCAAAAGTACGTGCTGTATTTAGTGGAGAAGTGAGTAGAGTTGTGGTTCTAAAAAACTTAAACCCTATCGTTATGATTCGTCATGGTAACTATATAACCGCTTATAAAAACCTTTCAAAGGTTTATGTACAAGAAGGTGATAAAATAGTCACTAAGCAAGAAATAGGTGAAGTCTTTACAAATCCATCTAACGGTGATTCTATTTTAAATTTTGTTATTTATGATCAAAAAGTAAATACCTTAGATCCAGCCTCATGGATTTATAAAATGTAAATTATTTAGCTGTTTAATGCGTGCTTAAATTTTAACAAATACATATCCTCTTTTGAGTTTTTTTAAAGTGCTTTCCATTCCAGAAATAGTATTTATTTCCTCTAACTTTTACTATAGAATAATGTTTTGGAGGTGTTTTAATAATAGTGACTGAATTAGGTTTAGCAACTACTAATGTAGAACAAGAAGTGACAGATAAAACACAAAAAACGGATAATAATAACGTTCTCATAGCTTTTGAAATTTGGGTTTAGCTATAAGACTTGAAGAAGGTAAAAAAGCTTAATTAGGCAAAAAGCGCTTTTAATTCTGTTGCTTCGTCTGGAGTAATTTTTCCCGCCAGTAATAAGCTGAGTTGTTTTCTTCTTAAAGCCGCAACATAACGCTGTTTTTCAAGTTTTGTTTCAGGAATAACTTCAGGAACAGAAACAGGTTTTCCAGTTTCATCAACGGCCACAAATGTATAAATAGCTTCGTTGGCTTTGGTTCTGGCACCAGATTCTCTGTCTTCAATCCAAACATCAATAAATATTTCCATAGACGTTTTAAACGCCCTAGACACTTTTGCTTCAACAGAGACAACACTTCCTAACGGAACGGCTCTAGAGAACGCTACATGATTAACAGAAGCTGTTACAACAATGCGTCTTGAGTGTCTTCTCGCAGAGATACTTGCTGCTCTATCCATTCGAGCCAATAGTTCACCTCCAAATAAATTATTTAGAGGGTTGGTTTCTCCCGGAAGAACCAAATCTGTCATAATGGTTTTTGAATGTTCAGGTGTTTTTGCTTCCATCAACTAGTTTTTTCGATAGAGCAAAGGTAAAACGATTTTAGCGTTTTAGGAGAATAATTTTAGAGATAATTAATCTAGCTTTTTAACAAGTAACCAAGCATCTTTATTACTTATTTTTCTAATTTGTCGAAGGGCAATAAGTGCTTCCTCTCCAGTTTCATGGCTACTGTATACAACTTCATGTAAGCCATATTTATTAACACCAATTTTTCTGGGGTTATAGCCTTCTGCTTTTAACTGTGTAATTTTTTTATCACAGTTTTCTTCTATTCTAAAAGCCCCAGCAACAATATGGTAATTACCAGTTTTTTTAATGACATTGAAAGTAACAGCAGGAAGCGGATTTTCAATTACAAAAGTTGCTTCTTGAATTTTATTATCGAGCTGTTGAAACGCTTCTTCTTGAGCTAATTGATTATGAGTTTCAATTTGATTTACATAATAGTTTGAAGCAACATAACCGCCTAATGTTAAGGCGATTAAAGCAACTGCGGCATATCTAAAATAAGGAATAGATTTTCGTTTTTCTGCCGTAAATGCAATTGGGACTTCTTTTTCAATAGCTTCTGCGGTTTCTTTATAAACGTCTCTTGCTACAGACGGCGATACCAATTGAGATAAACCAAAGGCATCAGTTAAATAATTAAGGTGGTAAGTTGGTTCAAACAGTATTTTACCTTCGTCATTAAAAACAATATCTCCAATATTGGTGAACGTAAGCGTTTCTCCTTGCATTAAAAGAGATTTTAAAATTTTAACTCGTTTTTGAATTTTTTTATTGGCAACCTCAAAAGGAATTTTTTCAACATCGGCAATGTAATGCGCTAATAGACCATCATTTTTTTGAATTTGTTCATTAAATGAAATGCTTTTTTTAGGAGGATAAAACGCATTGGTAGATTCGTTAATTGTTGCAGAAACTCGCTGTGTTAAAAATGCTCCAAATTCAGGAACAGTCACACATTCGTATCTGTATAGTAAATCACTAATGTAGGTCTCTAGTTGCATGGAAACAAAGTTAAAAAATTATGCTTTTAGATAACATTTTAAGAAAACTATTTATTAACATCGTAAAATTTACTTACTTGTATGCTTTAATTCAAAGTTTTATAATGACAGAAAAAGACCTACTTTATATTTTAGCCTTGCAACATGTATCAAATGTAGGTGATATCACAGCTAAAAAGCTCATATCTCATTGCGGTTCCTCAGAGGCTGTTTTTAAAGAAAAAAAGCGAAATCTGTTGAAAATTGAAGGCATTGGCACCATGATAATCAGTGATTTGTTTGAATCGATGCATCATAAAGCTGCCGAAGAAGAACTTAAATTTATCAAGAAAAATAATATTACCTGTTTATATTTTGAAGATAATATGTACCCTGATAAATTAAAACATTGCATTGATGGACCTGTGCTATTATTTCAATCTGGAAACATTAATTTGAAAAAGCAACACGTTATTAGTATTGTAGGAACACGAAAAATAACAACACAAGGCATTGCTTTTTGTGAAAATTTAGTTGAACAGCTTACTCCTTATAATCCTATTATTGTTTCTGGATTTGCTTACGGAACGGATATTACAGCGCATAAAGCAGCTTTAAAACACAACCTACAAACCATAGGATGTTTAGCGCATGGGTTAAATCAAATATACCCTAAAGTTCATAAAAAATATATAGCTGAAGTAGAACAACATGGTGGATTTTTTACAGATTTTTGGAGTAGTGATACGTTTGATAAAAACAATTTTTTAAAAAGAAATCGAGTTATAGCGGGCTTAAGTGAGGCCACCATTGTTATTGAATCTGCTGAAAAAGGGGGGAGCTTGGTAACGGCTGATATTGCGAATTCATATAACCGAGATGTATTTGCTATTCCAGGCAGAATAACAGATTCACAAAGTATAGGATGTAATAATTTGATAAAATATCAAAAAGCACATTTACTCTCCAACCCTTTAGATGTACCATATATTTTAAATTGGCAATTAGAAGATAAAGTAAAACCAAGCGTTCAAAAACAATTATTTGTAGAGCTCAATGATCAAGAAAAAGTGATTTATAAATTTCTAAAAGAAAACAATAAACAACAAATAGATACGATTGCGATAGGTTGTAATATGCCCATTTTTAAAATTGCTGGGATGCTTCTTAATATGGAACTTAAAGGTGTAATTAGACCATTACCTGGTAAACTATTTGAGCTTATTTAACTTTTTATAAGCAACAAAAAAGTTATTCATAATAGCAATAGTCATTATAACTCCAATTATTCCTTTTATCAAATAGGGACTGAGATAGAATCATAAATACTTGTGAAAGGGCCAATAAAACCGTTAACCAAATAAGTTTCCCATGTTAATACCCAGCTTTTTCTCGTACTCTTTTTAGGACACTATTAGCTACGAGTTTGGCTTTTTCAGCTCCTAGAGCGAGTGCTTTATCAATCTCACTAAGGTTATTTATGTAATAGTTATATCGATCGCGTTGCGTAGCATACTTTTCAACGATTAATTCAAAAAGGGCTTGTTTAGCGTGACCGTAACCATAATTACCATTCTCGTAATTTGTTTTCATAACTTCAATCTGGTCAGCATTAGCCAATAAACAGTATATCGCAAAACAATTACACGTTTTCCAGTCTTTAGGGTCTTCAAGAGGTGTGCTGTCTGTTTTAATAGACATAATTTGTTTGCGTAGTTTTTTATCATCTAAAAATATATTGATAATGTTTCCTCTACTTTTACTCATTTTTTCACCATCGGTTCCAGGAATAAGCATTGTGTTTTTTTGAACTTTTCCTTCAGGAAGAACAAACGTTTCGCCAACTTTAGCATGAAAACGAGCCGCTACATCACGTGTCATTTCAATATGTTGTAATTGATCTTTTCCAACCGGAACAACGTTGGCATCATACAATAAAATATCTGCAGCCATAAGCATTGGATACGTAAATAAACCAGCATTGACATCCTCAAGTCTATCGGCTTTATCTTTGAAACTATGTGCTAAGGTTAAACGCTGATATGGAAAGAAGCAACTTAAATACCATGATAATTCGGTTACTTGCGGCACATCGCTTTGTCTGTAAAACACCGTTTTTTCTATATCTAAACCAAAAGCTAGCCAAGTGGCAGCCGTAGAATAGGTGTTATATCTTAATTCTTCGGCGTCTTTTATTTGAGTAAGTGTATGAAGATTTGCAATAAAAAGGAATGAATCATTTTTAGGATTATTAGCCATTTCTATCGCAGGAATTATAGCTCCTAAAATATTCCCTAAATGAGGTGTTCCTGTACTTTGTATACCAGTGAGTATTCTTGCCATGATGTTTTGTATAATGCGCAAATTTAAAGATAAGTTATGCAATAAAAAAAGTGGCTTGAGCCACTTTTATAAAAAACATAAAAAATATTATTTTTTAAATAAACCTGCTATAAATAATATTAGTGACGCACCAATGGCACCTGTTAAAATATCGCCTATAATACCATCCATAAGTGAAATGCTTAATTCACCAAAAAGCCAGTTCCCTACGACACCTCCAACAATACCAATCACAATATTTAGTAGTAGACCAAAACCACCACCTTTCATCAATTTACCTGCCAACCACCCTGCAATAGCACCGATTAATAACGAATAAAGTAAACCCATAATTATTATTATTTAAATTACTATGTTTAAAGATAATCAATTTATAATGGTATTTTTGATAGGCATGAAGATATTTAAATATATATTGTGGATTTTTTACCGAGTTTGGTTTTATATACTTGTTATAATTCCAATTATAATTCTTTTTCCAGTTTTACTTGTTTCCATTTCTAAAGAATCCTGGTACCCTTTCTTTTTTAAGATAGCACGTTTTTGGGCACAATTTATTTTAATGGGAATGGGATTTAGGGTTAAAGTTGAGGCGTATCAAATTCCGGAAAAGGATAAAAGCTACATGTTAATTGCCAACCATACATCTATGATTGATATTATGCTGATGCTTAGCGTTATTAAAAACCCCTTTGTCTTTGTTGGAAAAAAGGAGTTAGCTAGAATTCCATTGTTTGGCTTTTTTTATAAACGAACCTGTATTTTGGTAGATAGAAGCTCGCCTAAAAGCAGACAGGCCGTTTTTATGAGAGCGCAACGGAGATTACAATCTGGGCTAAGCATTTGTATTTTTCCTGAAGGAGGCGTTCCTGAAGAGCATATTATTTTAGATACATTTAAAGACGGAGCTTTTAGATTGGCTATAAACCATAAAACACCTGTTGTACCCATAACTTTTTTAGATAATAAAGAGCGATTTTCTTATACCTTTTTTAGTGGCGGACCGGGTAAGATGCGTGTAAAAATACATCAATTTTTATACACAGATACCTTAACTATTCATGACACGAAAATGCTAAATAATAAATCCAAAAATATTATTTTAAAAGAATTGCAGGTGTAAAAAGAAAAAACTGCTCTTGGGAGAGAGCAGTTTTTTTTGATACACTTTTTGTATGAAACAAAAAGATATATCGAGGCTAACTAAAACCTAGAACTTAAAACCAATACCGGTATAAACACCTATAAAATAAGGCTTAAAATCACCGGATGTATTATTAAATGTATTGATTTGATATTTAAAAAGAGGTTCTAAATTCAAATCTAATTTTTTAGTTAATTTATAATTTAACCCTAAACCAAAATTAGCACTATAGCTCACTTTATTTAAGTTTGTAGCTTCACCAATACGCGTTTGTCTTCCTTCAAATTCTGAAAACAATTCATTATTATTTAATATAAATGAACTGAAACCTCCAATAACGTTAAAGCCAAATTTTTTATTGATGATAGCATATTCAATTTCTAATGGAATTTCAATATAACCAAAAGATTGATTGATAGATGTTTCAGACGTTCTAACTAAGGCGCTGTTAACATCTAAACTCTCTCCACTTATTACAGAAATATCGGCTGTAGTGTTATTGCCAGTATTAACATTCTTTAAAGAATTTAAACTAGATCTTGCACCAACAGTTTCAAAAACAACAACATTATTAGTATTGTATCCTAAATTTACCTTATTAATACCAGAGCGAATGCTTAATTTTTTATTAATAGAATAACTCGCACTAACGCCATAACTAATCGTTACTTCTCCGTTTTTAGAATTATCAATAAACTGTGCATCTAAAGAAGAGCCTTTTCCAAGACTATTAAAATAGACTGGAGCTGCATTGGTAGCAATTGTCCATCTGGTTAGATAATTTTCTTCATCGTCTTTAACGGTTTTGGCAATAGCATCTTCTATTGAATTTTCTTTATTTGAAGTGTTTAATATCGGATTATCTTCTTTCGAATTTTCATTTGCTAATACTGGTGCGTTATTTTTCGCTGAACCATTAATAAGCTCCGGAACGATTAATTTAGGAGACGATGTATCATTCTTTTGAATAAGATTATTATTTTTTTCTTCTGGATTAGAAACAATAGAAGCCTCTGTTTTTAATGTAGTGTTTGAAAGTTCTGAAATTTTATTTGAAGATGAATAAGCTTGTTGATTACTTTCATTTACATTTTTAGAAATTGCCGTTTCATTAGTTGAAGTCTCATCTGACGGGTTTGTGTCGTTGCTTACTACTTCAGAATTTTTAGGTAACACCTTATTAGAGATTTCATTTTCTGCATTAATATCTTTGGCTATAGACGTTTCATTTAAAACATTATTATTGGCATCATTAGACAAATTATTTAGTGGAGCTTCGGAATCAACAATTTTATTTGTTTGAATGGTATCTGTATTATTAAAATACAAGTTACCAATCGTTAATAGAATCGCTAATAATGCAGCAACCCCTGCATAGCGCCACCATATGGGAACAATGCGTCGTTTCTTTTTATTTGGATTGAGTTTAGCTTCTATATTTTGCCAAACAGCATCACTTGGAGTGGCTTCAAAATCCTTGAAACCTTCTTGAAATAACCTATCTATATGTTTTTTCTCTTTCATGATAACGATTGTAAACGCCTTCTTGTTTGATAGTCTTCAATAGTTTTTTTTAATATCTGTCTGGCTCGTGCTAGATTAGATTTTGAAGTGCCTATATTTATATTTAGCATATTTGCTATGTCATTATGAGAATACCCATCAAGAACATAAAGATTGAAAACCAATCGATATCTATCTGGTAATTCTTGAATAATTTTTAAAAGATAATCAATAGAAAGAGATTCATCTTCTAATTCTATTTCATGGTCTTCAGCAATATCTTCATTTATAATTTCAAAAACTTTTTCCCGCCTGTATCGTTGCAAAACAGTATTAACAGCAATTCGTTTTAACCAACCTTCAAAAGACCCTTTGTGATTAAATTGTTCAATTTTGTTAAAAATGGTTAAGAACGAATCTTGTAAATTATCTTCCGCCTCGGTATAGTTTCTTGAATACTTCAAGCACACTGAAAATAGTTTACTCGAAAAGAGTTTATATAATTCACTTTGTGCTTGAGTATCATTATTCTTACATTTTTCTATGAGTTGCTTTAAACCCAATACTTTAAACCGAATTAATTAATACTTAGTTTAGTTTTCTACGGGCACTTCAATAATTAAATATTGATCTTCGTCATTCTCATCCACGCCTTGCCAAAATTTAAATATATAGCTACCGTTGCTTATTACTATAAAATTAAAGGTTGCTTCTACTAATTCATCTTCAAGATCAGTACAATTATCGTTTTGAGCAACATAATTAATAACCGCTACTGTACGCTCATTATTGTTCTTTACATAGTAAAACTCTTTGAAAGAATAACATGTTGAAGGTCTTAAATAACTCACTGTTATTGGGTAGGTTTCCCCTAATGTAAACGTTTCGGGGATATCAACACTTTCAATCGGTAATACCTCTAAATCAAAATTATAATTTACATCATTATCATTAATGCTGCAAGAAGTAAATAAAATTAGTGTTAAACTAAGAAAAATTAATCGTTTCATTTTAATAACGCTTTTCTTTTAAGATGCTAAGACCGTTAAATGGTTGCGTATTAAAACAAAAAATCCCGATGTATCGGGATTTTAAATTATTTTGAAGCCTTTAAGATGGCTTTAATTTTATTTTCAAGTTCATCCTGAAGTTCTGGATTATCTTTTATGAGCGCCTTAACAGCGTCTCTTCCTTGTCCTAGCTTGGTGTCGTCATAACTAAACCAAGAACCACTTTTCTTAACAATTTCGTATTCTACAGCAATATCTAAAATTTCACCAACTTTCGAAATTCCTTCACCATACATGATGTCAAACTCAGCTGTTTTAAAAGGAGGCGCTACTTTGTTTTTAACAACTTTTACCTTCGTTTTATTTCCCATTACATTACCATCCGTTTCCTTAATTTGAGTAGAGCGTCTAATATCTAATCGCACTGAAGCATAAAATTTTAAGGCATTACCACCAGTTGTAGTTTCAGGATTACCAAACATAACCCCAATTTTTTCACGTAGTTGGTTAATAAAGATAACAGTACAATTTGTTTTGCTAATAGATCCTGTTAATTTTCTTAAGGCTTGAGACATTAAGCGCGCGTGTAACCCCATTTTAGAATCACCCATTTCGCCTTCAATCTCACTTTTTGGTGTTAAGGCTGCTACTGAGTCAATAACAACAATATCAATTGCACCTGAGCGAATTAAATTATCCGTAATCTCAAGGGCTTGTTCGCCATTATCAGGTTGCGAAATAATCAAATTGTCGATATCAATACCTAATTTCTCAGCGTAAAATCTATCAAAAGCATGTTCTGCGTCAATAAATGCAGCTATTCCACCTGCTTTTTGGGCTTCTGCAATTGCGTGTAATGTTAATGTTGTTTTTCCTGAAGATTCTGGGCCGTATATTTCAATCACACGTCCGCGAGGATAACCACCAACTCCTAAAGCAATATCTAATCCTAAAGAACCTGATGAAATAGCATCAACATCAACAACTGCTTGATCACTCATTTTCATCACAGTTCCTTTTCCGTATGCTTTATCTAGTTTGTCTAATGTAAGTTTTAGTGCTTTTAATTTAGCTTCTTTTTCGTTACTCATCTATAATTTTTATTTCTAAAGTTATGCATGCTAAAATAATACTTCTTTTGTCACAATACAATTTTATAACGCAACCTTTTTATACATTTTGCATCTTATAGATAAAGCGGGAAATTTTTTGCTATGAAAGGAACCAATTTTAAAACAACTTATTACAGTATAGGGTTTTGTTTAGCATAATTTTCAACATTAAAACCCCATCTTGACTAATTCAAATAATGAAAAGGCACTTTGCAAAACGTAAAGTGCTTTTTTTATGGGAGATAGTTGAGATTTTTTAAAAAAATGTACCTTTGCTGCTTAAATATTTCTTTAATCTTAAAACATTAGTATAGCATGCAACTGTACAATACATTAAGTGCAAAAGAAAGAGCACAATTAATCGATGAAGCTGGGCAGAATCGATTAACACTTTCTTTTTATAAATATGCCAAAATTGGCAATCCACAGGTTTTTAGGGATCACTTGTTTATCACTTGGAACGCTTTAGACGTTCTAGGTAGAATTTACATAGCTCATGAAGGAATTAATGGGCAATTATCACTTCCGGCAGACAGGTTTAATGAATTTAAAAAACACTTTGATTGCATTAGTTTTTTAAAAGGAATTCGATTGAATATTGCTGTTGAACAAGACAATAAATCATTTTTAAAACTAAAAGTTAAAGTTCGTGATAAGATAGTAGCAGACGGTTTAAATGATGATACGTTTGATGTTACCAACAAAGGGATTCATCTAGCAGCAGAGCAATTCAATGAGCTTATTGAAGACGAAAAAACGGTTCTTGTTGATATGCGAAATCATTACGAAAGTGAAATAGGCCATTTTAAAAATGCGGTGACACCAGATGTCGATACGTTTAGAGATTCGCTAGATATTATTGAGGCCGATTTAAAAGATTATAAGGAAGATAAAAATTTAGTGATGTATTGTACTGGAGGCATTCGTTGCGAAAAAGCTAGTGCTTATTTTAAACACAAAGGTTTTAAAAATGTCTATCAACTTGAAGGTGGAATTATTGAATATACCAGACAAGTAAAAGATAAAAACTTAGAAAATAAATTTTTAGGACAGAATTTTGTGTTCGATGACCGAAGAGCAGAACGCATTAGTGATGATGTAATCGCACAATGCCATCAATGCGGCGAGCCTTTTGACGTGCATACCAATTGTGCGAACGATGCCTGTCATTTGTTATTCATTCAATGTGACACGTGTAAAGAAGACATGAATAATTGCTGTTCAACCACATGTAAAGAGATTCATGACTTACCGTATGAAGAACAAAAAGCACTAAGAAAAGGGCAAGGTAATAGCAACGATATTTTCAAAAAAGGACGCGCAGACCATTTACCCTATAAAAAGGATTTAAGAAATATTTTTGAAACCTTTAAGGGTAACGAACAACACAAGTTAGACCATGGAGAAGATTGAATTAATGGCTCCGGCAGGAAATTTTGAATCCTTACAAGCCGCTTTAGACAATGGTGCAGATTCCGTTTATTTTGGTGTGGAACAACTTAATATGCGAGCGCGGGCGTCTATAAATTTTACGTTAGATGATTTATCCGAAATCGCAAAACGTTGCCAAGACAAAGGTGTTAGAACCTATTTAACCTTGAATACAATTATTTACGATCATGATTTATCGATTGTAAAAACCTTAATCAAAAAAGCCAAAGAATCAAATATTACGGCAGTGATTGCCATGGATCAAGCTGTAATCATGACCGCGAGAGAGGAAGGAATGGAAGTGCATATTTCCACCCAAATTAATATCACCAATATCGAAACGGTTAAGTTTTATGCCATGTTTGCAGATACGATGGTTTTGAGTAGAGAACTTAGTTTAAGACAGATTAAAAAAATCACTGGAGACATCGCGAAAGAGCAAATAAAGGGGCCATCAGGAAAACTTGTAGAAATTGAAATTTTTGGTCATGGCGCATTGTGTATGGCGGTTTCCGGTAAGTGTTATATGAGTTTGCATTCGTATAATTCTTCAGCAAACAGAGGTGCTTGTAAGCAAAATTGTAGAAAGAAATACACGGTTATTGAACAAGAAACTGGTTTTGAAATGGAGATTGATAATGAATACATTATGTCGCCCAAAGATTTATGTGCCATCGATATTTTGGACCAAGTAGCTGATGCAGGCATTAAAGTATTAAAGATTGAAGGCCGCGGAAGGGCACCAGAATATGTTGCGAAAGTGATTGCTTGTTACAGAGCAGCCATAGACAGTTTAGAAAATAAAACGTACGAAAAGGAAAAGGTAATTTCATGGATGCAAGAGCTTGAAAAAGTGTATAACCGTGGTTTTTGGAACGGCTATTATTTAGGTCAGAAATTAGGAGAATGGAGCGAAGGTTCTGGATCACACGCTACCCAAAAGAAAGTTTACATTGGTAAAGGTGTTCATTACTTTCCAAAGCCTCAAGTTGGCGAGTTTCAAATTGAAGCGTACGATGTTTCGGTTGGCGATACCATTTTAATTACAGGACCAACTACCGGCGCTCAAGAAATTGAAATTAAAGAGATGATGGTAAACGATAAAAATGCTTCAAAAGGTTCTAAAGGCGATTCCATAACGATTCCGTTAGGTTTTAGAATTAGGCCATCTGATAAGTTGTATAAAATTGTAGAAAACAAAGTGGAAGCTTAATGGTTATTATCACACTACAGCGCAATAAATGTATTGGGTGTAACTATTGTGTTGAGTTAGCACCAAACCAATTTCAAATGTCTAAAAAAGACGGCAAATCGGTGTTGTTAAAATCTGTTGACAAGAAAGGGTTCTTTACTTTAAAATCTAACGAACTCGTCATTTTAGAAGATTGCAAAAACGCCTCAAAGGCCTGTCCTGTAAAAATTATTAGTGTAAAAATGGTTTGAAATCTAGAAACAATCAAACGTATTATTCGCATAAAAAATTATCTATTTTAAAGTAAGTATAATAATCTTATCTTTACCTTTTAAAATAATTATAAACCTTCATTCGAACTATTTTATAGTAACGAATTCAACATATAAATTTTATGGCATGTAACAGTTGTACAACTGAAAATGGCAATCAACCTAAGGGATGTAAAAATAATGGAACTTGCGGTACAGATAGCTGTAATAAACTAACAGTATTTGATTGGCTTGCGAATATGTCGCTTCCAAGTGGAGAAAAACCGTTTGATTGGGTTGAGGTTCGCTTTAAAAACGGAAGAAAGCACTATTATAAAAATACAGAAAACTTAACACTAAGTATTGGCGATATTGTAGCGACTCAAGCACAAGCTGGTCATGATGTGGGCATGGTGACTTTAACGGGTGAATTAGTGCGCGTTCAAATGAAGCGTAAACATATTGATCAGGAAGGCGACGAAATTTTAAAAATCTACAGAAAGGCGAGCCAAAAAGATATAGATATCTGGTCTGCAGCAAGGGATAAAGAAGAACCCATGAAGGTTAAAGCACGTCAGTTTGCAATCGATTTAAAATTGCACATGAAAATTTCTGATATAGAATTTCAAGGTGATGCCAGTAAAGCAACCTTTTATTATACGGCAGAAGAACGTGTTGATTTTAGAGAACTTATTAAAGTTTTCGCTAGAGAATTTAGAACGCGAATAGAAATGAAACAGGTTGGGTTTCGTCAAGAAGCTTCCAGACTTGGTGGTATTGGTTCATGTGGAAGAGAATTGTGTTGTTCAACCTGGTTAACAGATTTTCGTTCTGTAAGTACGTCAGCAGCGCGTTATCAGCAATTATCACTAAATCCTCAAAAATTGGCAGGACAATGTGGTAAGTTAAAATGTTGTTTAAACTATGAGTTAGATACGTATTTAGATGCCTTAAAAGATTTCCCCAAAACAGATATAAAACTTCGAACAGAAAAGGGAACTGCTGTTTGTCAAAAAACAGACATTTTTAAAGGGCATATGTGGTATGCTTATGAAGGCGAATGGATGAATTGGCATAAAATAACTACCGCTCAAGCAAACGAAATCATAAGTCTTAACAAAAAAAATGAAAAAGTTTCAAGCCTTGAAGAATATGCGTCTGAATTGATTAATGATACTAAAAACGAATTTGAAAACGTTGTTGGTCAAGATAGTTTAACACGTTTTGATAGTCCAAAATCAAATAATAAACGTAAAAAGAGAAGAAACAATAAAAACAGAAGAAAACCTCAAAATGCTAAAAATAATGCGAAATAGTGTATTGTTATTGGTTTTAGGATGTGTCTTTCTTTTTGCTTCATGTGATTCGAAACGGGTTTACGACGAATATAAATCTGTTTCAAACGGATGGAATAAAGATTCAATAATTACGTTTACATTACATCCGCCAGATTCAATAAAACCATATAATTTGTTTGTGAATTTAAGAAACAGCAATACATATAGGTACAGTAATATTTATTTAATTGTAGAGATGGTTTTCCCTCACGGAAAAACGATAAAAGACACCTTAGAATACAGAATGGCAGACCCAAGCGGAAAGTTATTAGGAACAGGTATTATGGATGTAAAAGAAAATAAACTTTGGTATAAAGAGGAAGTTGTTTTCAATGAAGTTGGCGATTACAAGGTGAATATTCAACATGCTATGAGAGAGAATGGTAAAGTAAATGGCATTGTATCTCTTGAAGGTATCACTGATGTTGGTTTTAGAATAGAAGACACAGAACAAAAATAAAATAGTAATTATCGTATCGAGTTATTTCCCAATTTGTAAATGAATCGAGCTGAATTTATATAGTAACATTACATGGTAACAAAAAAGCAAGCAAATAATAATCAAGAATTCGATAAATACGTACGTTGGTTTTGGATTCTGTTTTCTACCGGAATACTTTCAGTTATATTAGTTTTTTCTTTAGGATCTTGGGGGGTATTTGGCGAACTACCAGACCATACACAATTAGAAAATCCCAATACTAATTTAGCAACAGAAATCATCTCTTCAGATGGTGCAACACTCGGAAAATTTTATTTAAATGATAATAGAACACCTGTTGGTTATGACGAGTTGCCAAAACATTTAGTAGACGCTTTAATTGCTACTGAAGACGCTAGGTATTATGAACATTCAGGAATTGATGCAAGAGGCACATTAAGGGCCTTTGTGAAATTAGGAAAAGGAGGAGGAGCTAGTACCATTTCACAACAATTAGCAAAGCAGTTATTTCATGGGGAGGGTTCTAAAAACACACTTGGAAGATTAACTCAAAAAATAAAAGAATGGATTATTGCGATTCGTTTAGAACGTCAATATACTAAAGAAGAAATTATAGCACAATATTTTAATATCTATGATTTTGGAAATAATGCCGATGGTATTAGAAGTGCCTCGAGAATTTATTTTGGAAAAGAACCAAAGAATTTAGACATAAAAGAATCTGCCATGTTGGTTGGAATGTTTAAAAACTCATCATTATACAATCCAAGACCAGAGAGAAACCCAATAGGAGTAAGAAATAGGCGGAATGTTGTATTGGCTCAAATGAAAAAGTATGGTTTTATAAATGATCAAGTTAAAGATTCACTTCAAAAAACAGAGTTAGATTTAAATTATTCTCCAGAATCTCATAGAGAAGGAATGGCTACTTATTTTAGAGAATACCTAAGAGCCTTTATGAAAGATTGGATTAATAATAATCCAAAACCAGATGGAACAAAATACAATTTAAACAGTGATGGTTTAAAAGTGTATACCACGATAGATTCCAGAATGCAAAAGTATGCTGAAGATGCTGTTCAACAACATATACCAAGACTTCAAGCAGAGTTTTTTGTTCAAAATACACCTAAAAGAAATCCAACGGCGCCCTTTGCAGATTTAACTCGCGGTGCTATCGATACCTTATTAAGAGTGTCTATGCGCAGAGGAGAACGCTGGAGAATATTAAGAAATAATGGTCTTTCAGATAAAGAGATAGAGGCGTCATTTTATGAGGCAACAAAAATGAGAGTGTTTTCCTGGAAAGGAGAAATAGATACTATTATGAAGCCTATAGATTCTATGAGGTATTATAAGTCTTTTTTTCATCCAGGTATGATGTCCATGGATCCACAAACGGGGCATGTAAAAGCATGGGTTGGAGGTATGAATTATAGACATTTTCAATACGATCATGTAAAAACAGGGAAGCGACAAGTAGGCTCAACCTTTAAACCGTTTGTTTATGCGGCTGCAATTGATCAATTACATTTATCTCCATGCGATATGCTTCCAAGGTCACAAATAACTATTGAAGCCAATAAGTATGGAAATCCAGAATCATGGTCTCCAAGAAATGATGATGGTAATTACGGAGGGTCCATGACTTTAATGGATGCCTTAGCAAACTCTGTTAACACGGTTACAGCCAGAGTAATGGATAAGGTTGGACCGCAACCAGTAGTTGATTTAGTAAAAAAATTAGGTGTTGAATCTGAAGTTTTGCCAGTACCATCCATAGCATTGGGCACACCAGATTTAAGCGTGTATGAAATGGTTGGAGCATATGCTGCGTTTGCCAATAAAGGCGTTTATACAAAGCCAGTTATGGTAACAAGTATTGTAGATAAAAATGACACGGTATTATATCAGTTTACACCAGAAACTAGAGACGTTTTAAGTGAAGAAACGGCCTATGTAACTGTAAAGCTTATGGAAGGCGTTACACGATCTGGCTCAGGAGCTCGTTTAAGAACTTCTGGAGCAGAATCTTACAGGGCAGATTATAGAGAAATCATTACAGGATACCCGTATCAATTTACAAACCCTATAGCTGGTAAAACAGGAACTACACAAAACCAAAGCGATGGATGGTTTATGGGGATGGTGCCAAATTTAGTTACAGGTGTGTGGGTAGGCGCAGAAGATCGGGCAACTCATTTTAATAGTATTACTTATGGGCAAGGCGCTGCGATGGCCTTACCTATTTGGGCTATATATATGCGGAGTTGTTATCAAGATAAAGACTTAAATATCTCTCAAGAAGATTTTGAAGAACCTGTAGATTTAACTATTAGAGTTGATTGTTCAGGTACTTCGGTAAATGCAAATGACGAAACTAATCCTAAGAATAAAGTTCCAGATGATTTAGATTTTTAAATCGTTTTGGAAAACTCAACAAAGAAATTAACTGATTCTGGATTTTTCATAGAATCTACATTAATTGATTTTTCAAAAGGCATTTTTAATAAAATCTTTTTTATTGGAGCTTCCATTTTTTTTCCGCTTATTGTATAAGGAATGTCTGCTACTTCTATAATGTCATCTGGAACATGTCTGGGCGTATATTCTTTTTTGAGTTGCTGATTTATGGATGTTTTCACATCATCAGTTAACTCATACGAAGGTTTCATTTTTACAAATAACGGCATATAGTGTTGGCCACCATCTAATTCTAAATTAACAATAAGAGAATCTTCAATAGATGTTATTTTATTGATGCTTCTGTAAATTTCACTCGTTCCAATTCGTATACCATGTCTATTTAAAGTAGCGTCTGATCTACCAAAAATAACAATCCCATGTGTTTTAGAATTAATTTTTATAAAATCACCATGCCTCCATTTATTTGGGAAATGTTCAAAGTAACTGGCTTTATAGCGTTGGTTGTTGTTGTCATTCCAAAAATATATGGGCATAGATGGCATAGGTTTATCAATAACCATTTCTCCTAAATCATCCTCAACAGCCCGCCCGTTATCATCGTAAGCATATAAAGACACACCTAGCGCTTTACACTGGATTTCGCCAGAATGAACCGAATAAAAGGGAGTGCCACCAACAAAGGCTGTACAAACATCGGTTCCACCTGCCATGGAGCAGAGCCATACATCCGATTTTATATGATTATAAACATATTCAAAGGCTTCATGTGGTAAAGGTGCTCCGGTAGAACTTATGGAGCGCAAAGTTTTTAAAGTGTATTCGTTTTTTGGTGTGATATTGTTTTTCATGCTCGCCACTAAAAATGGGGCACTTGTTCCAAAATGATTGATTTTTTGGTCATCTGAAAACTCCCATAATTTATTGAAGCTTGGATAGGTTGGACTACCATCATATAATACAATAGTGGCTCCCATTAATAAGGCAGATTGTAAAAAATTCCACATCATCCATCCTGTGGTAGTATACCAAAAATAGCGTTCACCTTGATGCACATCATTATGAAATGCCATGTATTTTAAGTGTTCAAGAAGAATACCTCCGTGTGAGTGTACAATAGCTTTTGGTAAGCCTGTTGTGCCTGAAGAATATAAGACCCAAATAGGATGACTAAAATCTACAGGTTCAAAAATCAATTTATCAGCAACCGTATTAAAGATTGAATAAATGTTTACAAAACTTTTAGGAAATCTTGATATATCTTCTTTGTTTAAGTAAGGTAAAACAATAACCTTTTCTAAAGTTGGTAATGCCTCGGCAATATCAATGGCAATGGTTGTTTTATCGTAAGGTTTCCCGTTATAATAGTATCCATCAACGGTTATGAAAACTTTAGGCTTAATTTGGGCGAATCTATCAATAACACTTTCAGTTCCAAAGTCAGGCGACGTACTTGACCATATAGCACCTATTGAGTTTACAGCTAGAAATGAAATGGTTGCTTCTGGAACGTTTGGCAAAAAGGCAACAACACAATCTCCTTTTGAGACCCCCATTGTTTTTAAATAAGCAGCCATTGATGTCACTTTTTGCTTTAAATCGCCCCAGGATAATTCTAAATATTCACCTTGTTCGTTACTGAAAATAATGGCTGTTTGTTTAGGCTCGAAATGTCTAAAAATATGTTCGGCGTAATTAAGTTTTGCACCATGAAACCACTTAAAATCTGGCATAGTTGTCATAGTCAAAACCGAATCATAGGAACTATGAGAAATAATATTAAAATAGTCCCAAATACTTTTCCAAAAATCGCTGGTGTTATCAACGGACCATTGCCATATGTCTTGATAGGAATTAAAATGCAGATTAAGGTTGTCGGCCAACCATTCTTGGTATTTAAATAAATGACTGTTTTCTTTAAAAGATGTTGAGCCTTCCCATAATTTATTATCAGACATTTTATATCATTTTTAGATTTCTAAATATAAGCAATCTATAAATACTGAAAATAGTTGTTTTACTTCATTAAAAAAAACAGTTTAGTATGGAAGAATAAAACAGCAAAATCGTAGTTTAGGCGACTTAAAAGTTAAAAAAATAAGTATTTTGTCGATTTTTTATGTTTTTAATCAGATAATGTAAAAAACTTTTCTACTTTTATTCACCCAAAATAAACCAAATTAATATAAATAGATTCCTGAATCTACCATAAACTTACTAGTTATGAATTTTGCTACAAATCTACCTGAACAACCTACAAATACAGATAGTAAATTCAAAGAAACACTTCGTGAGAATTTACGTTTTTTTAAAAGTTTATTGTACGTAACAAAGAAGGTTTTTATGCTATAACCTTTTTTAGGCATACAAATGTTTTTTATATACGAATAATTTCGTCTTCTGTTAAAAGAATATCTCCTCTTAGCCTTAAAAATATTTGGGCAACTGCAATGGTGTCTTTTTCGCAGTAAATAATTATGCGGTCTAACTGATTTTCTTTGTAATACACGCTATAAACTTCACTACCATCTATATCGTCTTTTGGCGATGGAATTCCTAAAACATTAGTGAGTAGTTTTAAGGATGTATAGGTTTTATAATCACCAAACTTCCATAATTCTAAGGTATCTAGATGTGGTACTTCCCAAGGTTTTTTACCGAACAAATTTAATTTATAGGGCAGTTCTATATTATGAATAATCATGCGACGTGCAATGTATGGAAAGTCAAATTCTTTACCATTATGTGCGCAAAGCAGATGTTTTGATTCGCTAAAATGAGAAATAAGAAGATTTTTGAACTCTTTTAAAATATTAATTTCATCACCATAAAATGAGGTAACTCTAAAATTTCTAAGATCTCCATTAAATTTGAAATAGCCAACTGAGATACAAACAATCTTTCCAAATTCAGCCCAGATTCCTGCACGGTCGTAAAATTCTTCGGCAGTAAATTCATCCTTTCTTTGGTATTGCGATTTATGTTCCCAAAGGGATTGTTTGGTTTCGTCTAAATCAGAAAAATATTGAACTTCAGGAACCGTTTCAATATCCAAAAATAAAATATGTTCAAGATTTAATTTTGAAATCATTTTTCTAACATGTTATAAGCTTCTTCAATATATATAGAAATATCATTTGTAAACGTTGCGACACCTCCATCGGGAGATTTTTGATGACCTAATCTAACAATAATCACATTGTCTTCGGGCTCAACAATAACATACTGTCCAAGGTGACCACGCATCATAAAAAAGTGTTTGCCAATATGATCTTTTAACCACCATCCATAGCCATATTCTGGACTTTCTGGAAATCTTGGTGTAATTGATTTTGCTACAAAAGCTGAATCTAATATTTGTTTTCCTTTCCATTTTCCATGGTCTTTGTATAGTTTTCCAAAGCGAGCAAAGTCTTTAGCATTACTGGCAATACAACAGTAAGATTTTACTAAATCATGTTCTTCACTATCAACTTGCCAAAGTGTTTCGTTTTCACATCCTAAAGGCTTCCAAAAGCTTTCCTCTAAATAATTATACATTTTTTTACCCGTCGATTTTTCAATCACCATAGCCAACATTTGTGTATCTCCGCTTGCGTATTTAAAAGCTCTTCCAGGTTCATCAACTACTTTTAATGCTAACATTACTTTTTCTAAATCATCATCAAAATAAGCTCTAGTAGTAATAGATAATGGCGAATAATAAGCTTCATCCCAATTAGTCCCAGAGCTCATACTTGAAAGATCACCCACAGTCATTTTTGCGGCTAAACCATCACTAAAGGTTGGTAGAAAATCACTAACGGGTTGATCTAAACTTTTAATATAACCTTCTTCAATAGCTTTTCCCATAAGGCCAGAAACATAACTTTTAGCCATTGAAAAGGAATTACTTTTCGAATCTTCATTATATTCATCATAGTAATTTTCAAACCAAATACTATCATTTTTTATGATGACAAAAGCTACGGTTCCCCAATCTTTATTGACTTCTATAAGTTTTTCGGTTTCCCTTGCAGAATTGTAATCGTTATGTATAGGCCAAGGCTGAGGTGTTCCTATATCAATAGGTTGATTATCGAATTTAGTATAATCTTTTAAATACGCTGTTGAATGTCCAGTAAGATAGATCGTTCTTACCGCTTTTAGTAAATAATCTGTATCTGTAATATAGAGGCCAGCAATAAGTAAAGCAAGAAAAATAAGAATACCTTTTAAAAGCTTTTTCATGAATATATATTTAAAACGTTTAGTTGTATTAAATATAATAATTAATCTTGATTTAAAGAGGAATTCTCTTAATCATCATTAAAACAAAGTTTGCTGCATAGAAGGACTTTCATGATCTAAAAGCCATTGTTTACGGTGTAAACCTCCAGCATATCCTGTTAAGCTACCATCACTTCCAATGACGCGGTGACATGGTATAATAATCCAAATTGGATTTTTTCCATTGGCATTTGCAACAGCACGGATGGCTTTTATGTCTCCTAGTTGTTTTGATAACTCTAAATATGAAATCGTTTTTCCATAAGGTATTTCAAGAAGTTTGTCCCATACCTTTTTTTGAAAGTCAGTGCCTTGCGGATTTAGTTTTAAATGAAATTGTTTACGTTCACTTTTAAAATATGCTTTGAGTTGAATTGCACAATCTTCAAGTTCTGAAGGAATGATGTTTGTAATTTTTTCTTTAGAATTTAGGACAATGACGGAGCTAATACCATTACTATCTCCTACTATTTTAGTGTATCCTAATGGCAATTTGATAATGCACGTTTCCATTTATCTTTCAGGGGTATCTTCCTCTAAAATACCTAATTTTTTGGCACGTGCTTCCCAGTTTTTTCTGGCCAAAAGCTGAAGATCTGAAACGTTATCACTTTCGTCCATAATTTCGAGGCCAAGAAGTGTTTCTATAACATCTTCCATCGTGACGATACCACTTACAGAACCATATTCATCAACCACTAGAGCCATGTGATTTCTACTTTCTATCAGTTTCTCAAAAAGATTTGGAATTGGTAAATCTCTGTTCACAATGATAATATTTCGTTTTAATTCTGATAATTTTTTTGAATTATTATCAAGTGCCATTTCTTTAAAAATGTCATCTTTAAAAACGAGTCCTTTTATATTATCTTCGGTATTCACAAAAACAGGAATTCTTGAAAAACGGAGGTTTAAGTTTTTTTTAAAAAATTCTTCGACTGTCGTAGATTCATTTTCAATTTTCATTACAGATCTGGGTGTCATGACATCTTTTGCCTTAACCTCTTTAAAGGTTAAAAGATTTTTAATCATTTTACGTTCACTTTCTAAAAACACACCTTCTTTGTGGGCCATATCGGTCATAACCATAAAACTTTCACGACTTAAAATACTACCGTGTCCTTTGCCTCCAATAAGTTTGGTGGTTAACTGAAGAAGCCATAAAATACCTGTATATTTTAGTGGGAAAATTAAAATCGTTAATGCTTTCGATGTGAAATTAGCCAGAAATTTCCAATAGGTTGCCCCAATTGTTTTTGGAATAATTTCAGAGGCTACTAAAATTAAGAAGGTCATTATTGCAGACACAATGCCAACAGTATTAATGCCAAAAAACTCGAGTTTAAAAGGTAGTTTTTCAGCTTCAATACCTACCATCATAGCTCCTAAAGTGTGTGCTATTGTGTTTAAGGTTAATATAGCGATTAGTGGTTTATCTACGTCTTTTTTTAAGGTCTCTAAGTTTGAAGCATAGTCTTTGTTTTCCTCCTTTTTTACGTTTATAAAAGTGGGAGTAATACTTAGTAATACCGCTTCAAGAATAGAACATAAAAAGGAAAAGAATATTGAAATAGTTGCCCAAAAAATTAATGTACTCATTAACGTTGAATTTTAATTGTGAAATTACGAAATTAATTTCATAACATCTTTTACAATCCTTTGACGGCGCTCACGATGACAACATTTTGTTTTATTTGTTTTATCCATTTAAAAACTTAACTACATCTTTGGCGAAATAGGAGGCAATGATATCTGCTCCAGCACGTTTAAATGCCGTTGTCGTTTCCATCATAACCTGGTCATGATTTAGCCAACCTTTTTCAGCGGCAGCTTTAATCATGGCATATTCTCCTGAAACTTGATAAACGGCAACAGGAACATCTACTTCATTTTTAATTTCTCTCAATATATCTAGGTAAGATATGCCTGGTTTTACCATAACAATATCCGCGCCTTCATCAATATCCATTTCAGTTTCTCTTATGGCTTCAAATCTGTTCCCATAATCCATTTGATAGGTTTTCTTATCTTTTGGAATGTCAACTAAATCTACTGGTGCAGAATCTAAAGCATCTCTAAAGGGACCATAAAAAGAAGAGGCATATTTAGCAGAGTAACTCATAATACCTGTATTGATAAAGCCTTCGTCTTCTAATGCTTTTCTGATGGTTAAAATGCGTCCGTCCATCATATCGCTTGGAGCCACAAAATTGGAACCTGCCTTTGCATGAGAAACACTCATTTCAGCTAAAAAATTGGCAGTAGAATCATTAATAATTATCCCATTTTCTACAATACCGTCATGCCCATAAACTGAGTATGGGTCAAGTGCGACGTCTGTCATTACTAACATGTCTGGACATGCATTTTTTACCGTTTTAATAGCGCGTTGCATCAATCCGTTGGGATTTAAAGCTTCGGCACCTTTATTATCTTTTAAATGATCGGGCACTTTCACAAATAGTAACACCGACTTTAAACCTAGTTTCCAAAGTTCTTTTACTTCATTTTCTAGTAAATCTAAACTAAAGCGAAAATAATTAGGCATAGAAGGAATTTCGTCTTTTACTCCTTTACCTTCAACAACAAAAAGGGGCACTAAAAAATCATTGGGTGTAATAATGGTTTCTCTTACTAAAGAGCGAATAGCTTCATTGGCTCTTAAACGTCTATTTCTTCTAAGTGGATACATGTTGTGAAATTAAAAGTTAAAAATACAAAGTAAAAAGGTTTTTAAACCATACCAATATCATAATTTAAATCCAATTTTTAGGGTGTTTTAGGACTTCAATTAATTTTTCTTCGATGCTGCCTTTTTCTGGATGATGATTATAAACCCATTGTACATGAGGTGGCAAACTCATTAAAATACTTTCAATTCGTCCATTGGTTTTTAATCCAAATAAGGTGCCTTTATCATGTACTAAATTAAATTCTACATAGCGCCCACGGCGAATTTCCTGCCAATTTCTTTGTTCTTTTGAATAAGATAAATTTTTCCGTTTTTCAACAATAGGGATATAAGCCTCAAGAAAACTATCACCTACATTCGATACAAAATCATACCAATTTGTCATGGTCATTTTTTCTGAAGCTTTACAGTAATCAAAAAATAAACCACCTATGCCACGAGCTTCTTGTCGATGTGTGTTATAAAAATAGGAATCACATTTTTCCTTAAAATCCTTATAGAAATTAGGATGATGTTTATCGCAAACCGTTTTACAAGTTTGATGGAAGTGTTTTGCGTCCTCTTCAAACAAGTAATATGGTGTTAAATCTTGTCCGCCGCCAAACCATTGGTCAACAATGATTCCATCTTTATCATACATTTCAAAATAGCGCCAATTTGCATGAACAGTTGGCACCATGGGATTTTTCGGATGCAAGACCAAACTTAATCCGCAGGCAAAAAAATCGACGTTTTTAACTCCAAAATAGGCCTGCATGGTTTCTGGTAATGTACCGTGAACACCAGAGATATTAACACCTCCTTTTTCAAATATGTTACCGTTTTCAATCACTCGAGTTCTGCCCCCACCACCTTCTGCGCGTTTCCAAATATCTTGTTGAAAGGTAGCTTTTCCATCAATAGCTTCAAGTTTTGATGTAATGGTATCTTGTAGATTTTGAATATATTGGTAAAATTTATCTTTCATGTGTATATTTTATTGTTTTTCGATAGCCACATGCTGTTCACTATGAATTATTCGGGTGATAAGCTTTTTTTAGCTCGCCCGTTTCATAAGTTAATTCATATAATTCCATATCTAGAGGCTGTTTTCCAGAAGGAGTAAACTCATGTTTTAAAGTTTTTTTCCAAACAAAATTATTTCTTTCTGCTACTTTAATACTTGCTATATTGCTTTTATGCGAAATAATCTGAAGCGTTTCAAGATTTAGTTCTTGAAATGCAAATCTTGAAACTGCTTGAATGGCTTCGCTCATCCAACCATTTTTTTCATAAGATTTGCCAATACAATAAGCAAACTCGCCTTTATTTATATTCCAATCTACAGCTTTTAAAATGATTAAGCCAGCAATATTTTTAGTCAATTTATCCTTAATTTTAAAAGTGTATTCTGTCCTTGAATACATCAACTCTTTACGCTTTACAATGTAAGCCTTTGTGCTATCTAAGGTTCTATTTTCAGATAATGTTTGAGGTAAATAACGTTTAAAACGAACCGTATTTGATACCAATAATTTATTGAGATTTAGAGCATCTTCAGTTTTTAAGAATTCAATGTAAAATGTGTCTGAGTTGTAATTCATGCAACATCAATTTTGCTATAATTTATTCAAAGACTGATTATTTAATATAAAAGTCAGGTTCTATAAACCTAGTATTGAATCCAAAATATTAAAAAGTTTTATAATTTTTCTTTGTACTCTTTTACAGCATCAACAAAAGCTTTAGCATTTTCTAAAGGAATGTTAGGTAAAATACCATGACCTAGGTTTGCAATGTATTTGTCTTTACCAAATTCTTGAATCATTTGATGAACCATCTTTTTGATTTCAGAAGGTGGGGATAATAATCTTGCTGGGTCAAAATTACCTTGTAGGGTTATATTTCCCCCTGTTAACTGGCGCGCATTTTTAGGGGAACATGTCCAATCAACACCCAATGCAGAGACATTTGATTTTGCCATATCTTCTAAGGCAAACCAGCATCCTTTTGCGAAGGCAATTACTGGAGCTTCCTCTTTTAAAGCTTCAATTATTTGATTGATATATTGCCAAGAAAACTCTTGATAGTCAACAGGAGATAACATGCCTCCCCAAGAATCAAATATTTGTACGGCATCAACACCGGCCTTTACTTTAGCCTTTAAATAAGCAATGGTTGTATCTGTTATTTTTTGTAATAATTGATGTGCAGCTATTGGGTTTGTAAAACAAAATTCTTTTGCTTTATCATAAGTTTTACTTCCTTGACCTTGTACAACATAACAAAGAATGGTCCAAGGTGAACCTGCAAAACCAATGAGCGGAATCTCATCATTCAACAATTCTTTGGTTGCTTTTATAGCCTGCATCACATAGTCTAGTTCTACGTTTACATCTGGAACAATAACATTATCTACTCCTTTTTGATCACGAACAGGATTTGGCAGATAGGGTCCAAAATTAGGTTTCATTTGCACTTCAATATTCATGGCTTGTGGAATCACCAAAATATCACTAAACAATATGGCAGCATCCATACCATATCTGCGAATAGGTTGAACAGTAATTTCACTGGCTAACTCAGGAGTTCTGCAACGGGTAAAGAAATCATATTTTTCACGAATTGCAATAAATTCGGGTAAATAACGACCTGCCTGACGCATCATCCAAACTGGTGGGCGTTCAACAGTTTCTCCTTTTAAAGCTCTTAAAAATAAATCGTTCTTAATCATATTGGTTGTTACTTTTTACACATAATGTTCATTCACTAGTTCAATTACACTTTCAACCGTTGGTACTTTAGCCGTACGAACATCTTTAAAGTGTTTTTTTGCTTCTTTTGCAGTGGTTTCACCTATACAAAAGGCTATTTTTTTTGCTTTGTTTTGTGATATAAAGCTTTGCACGGTGGAAGGACTGTAGAACATAATACCTTCAACAGATTCATCAACTTTTATAGATGAATGTACCGTTTGGTATGCTTCTACCTCATTAACGGTAATATTGTTTTCTTTTAAAATATTCGGCAATTCATCTAAACGTAAATTACTGCAAAAATAAGTAACTTCAGTTCCTTCAATATAATCCACTAAATAATTAGCTAAATTTTTAGCGTTATTTTCTGAATGAGTTACTCTCCCAATTTTTTGCTCTATTAACTTTTTCGTTCGTCTTCCTACACAATAAATAGCATTAACATTTAATTCTTCCGAAGTAAAATTTGTTGTTAGCGATTCAACAGCATTTTTACTTGTGATGATAATATTTTTAAGATTTGATTTTAAAAGTGTTTTTGGAATTCGGTTAATACTTACTTTAATAAAGTCTGAACTTTTTACAGATATTTTATGGTTTAGTAGATGTCTCTGATCTTCGGTTAACGTTTTTGTGGAATAAACCGTTGCTTGTTTATCAGATTTAAGTAACTCATCCATCAAGCGTTTACCACCCCTTTCAATAACATAATCTGCGCAATATTTGGCAATAGAATCATGAGAGCCTAATTTTTCAACGCGAGTCACTTCAATTTTTTTAGAGCCATCTTTACTTAATAAAACACCTTTAAAGGAAACTTCTTCGTTTTTTATTTTGGCTAAGGCACCAATCGGAGCTGTGCAGCCACCTTCTAAACGATTTAAAAATTCACGCTCTATTGTTGTGCAAATCTCTGTTTCTTCATGGTTTAATTCGGCGCAAGCAGTAACAGCATAATCATTTTCTTTAAGGGCAGTTATCATAACAGCACCTTGTGCAGGCGCAGGAATCATCCAGTCTAAGTTAATAGCTTCATCTGGTCTTATCCCAATTCTACCCAAACCAGCTGCGGCAAAAATGGCACCGTTCCAATCGTCATTATCATTTAATTTTTGCATTCTCGAATTCACATTTCCTCGTAAATCAACAATGGTATGTGTAGGAAATCTGTTAAGCCATTGTGCTCGTCTGCGCAAACTTCCTGTAGCAATAACGGCATCTTTTTGTGACAAAAATTCTTCATTATTTTTAAAAACTAAGGTATCGTTAATATTACCTCTTTTTATGACTGCTGCTTGAATTATGCCTTTTGGTAACACGGTTGGCACGTCTTTAAGCGAATGAACGGCGATATCAATATCCTCGTTCAACATAGCAATATCTAGAGTTCTTGTGAAAATACCAGTAATTCCTAGTTCGTATAAAGGTTTATCTAAGACTAAGTCACCTGTTGATTTAACGGGAACTAATTCTGTTTTGTAGCCTAAACTTTCAAGTTGTTGTTGTACGGTTTTTGCTTGCCATAATGCTAATTCACTATCGCGAGTACCAATTCGTATGATTTTAGACATCGATTAAATTTTCTAATTGGAACACTTTTTTTATAAGCTCAAGGCTCTCATCTGTTGAAATATTATCATCCTTTAAGTGATGAGCAAAGTGGTTTGTTATTTTTTGAATAATATTATTACTTATTAATTCCGCTTGTTCTTCATTAAAGTTAGCCGATTTTTTACGTTGCACTTCTAATTCAGCAGTTTTAAAATCCAGTAGTTTATGTTTTAATGCCTTAATAGTAGGCGCAAATTTTCTGGTTTCCAGCCAATCATTAAATTCTTTTTTAACATCTTCAATAATCGCTTCCGCAAACGGAATATGTTCTTTTCTTTTTTCTTGAGTTTCATCGGTTATTTTAGATAAATCGTCTAAATGAACAAGCGTCACATTAGGTAAATCTTCAATGTTGTTATCTACATTTTTTGGAATGGATAAATCTAAAATAAGTAATGGTTTATCAGTTTGAACAATATGTTTATCAATTGTAGGTCTTTGCGCTCCAGTAGCTACAATTAAGATATCCGATTTATTAATTTCTTCTTGTAAATTCGCATAATCTTTTACAACTAAATTAAATTTTCCTGCAATGTGCTCTGCTGTGTTTTTAGTTCTGTTAATAAGAGTAATACGTTCGTTTTTTGTATGCTTTACAAGATTTTCACAAGTATTTCTTCCTATTTTACCAGTTCCAAAAAGCAAAATATTTTTGCTTGAAACATCTTCAATGGTATTTAAAATATATTGAACAGAGGCAAAAGAAACCGATGTTGCTCCAGATGAGATTTGGGTTTCTGTTTTAATGCGTTTACTCGCTTGAATAACAGCGTTAACAAGTCGTTCTAAAAACGGATTTAATAAATTGAATTTTTTTGAAACGATAGCACTTTTCTTTATTTGGCTAATAATTTCAAAGTCTCCAAGTATTTGGCTGTCTAAACCAGAACCAACTCTAAACATATGAGAAATGGCATCTTTATTTTTGTAGATATAAGCTACTTTTTGAAACTCTTCAACGGTACCTTGAGTATTATCGCAAATTAATTGTATGAGTTGAAACGGATGCTGTGCAAAACCGTAAATTTCTGTTCTGTTACATGTTGAAGTAACAATTAAGCTCTCAATACCGTTTTCTATTGCCTGATTATACAGGTTCGTTTTTGCGCTATCGTCTAAACTAAAAAGCCCTCTAATATCGGCATCTGCTTTTTTATAGCTTAACCCTAAAGCATAGAAAGAACTACTTTTAGAAATATTATATTGTTGCATTAGTCGGTTTCAAAAATTTCGAATAACAAATGTATGTATGTAAATTTAAAAAAAACAACGCTAAAAGAACTTTTAGTGTCGATTATAGGTTTTAAAACGTTTTTTTTATTTTTTTATGATAATTATCATATTTTTGCAGCAGTATGAAAGGCTTATAGAATATTAGTTTAGAATGAATCTAAATAAAAACAATTTTAATAACACCGCTTCTGTTGAAAAAAATGTCGATGAAAGGTTTTTTAACGAATCTTTTGTAGATGACGGTTTTTTTGTTTTAACCTATAAAAATGAAACGAATAAACCACAAGTATTAAAAAGGAATATTCAGAGTGATTATATACAATTTCACTTTTGTTTAAAAGGCTTTAGTAAGTTTATATTTAATGAAGGTACTTATGTTTTAAATATACTTGAAGAAAATTCTTTGCTTCTGTATAATCCACAGAAAAATTTGCCAATTCATATTGTAATAAATTCAAATTCATGGATTGTTTCAGTTTTAGTCTCAATAAAAAAGTTTCATGCTCTATTTTCACAAGAAGCAGATTATATTTCTTTTTTGGATGAAGACAATAAAGAGAAAAAATATTATAAAGATGGTGTGATTTCTCCATCCATGGTTATTGTTTTAAATCAATTAATCAACTACAACCTTAATCCGTCAATAAAGCATCTCTATTTTAGAGGAAAAGCATATGAAATATTAAGCTTGTATTTTAATAGAGATGAAGAAACTAATGCGGAGCAATGTCCATTTTTAGAAGATGAAGCTAACGTGATAAAATTAAGAAAAGCTAAAGAAATTATCGTATCCAGAATGGTTGAGCCTCCTACCTTACAAGAGTTAGCAGACGAAATTGGGTTAAGTTTAAAAAAATTGAAAGAGGGTTTTAAGCAAATATTTGGCGTTACCGTATTTAGCTTTTTGTTTGATTATAAAATGGAAGTCGCCAGAAAAATGTTAGAATCAGGAGAGAGTAATGTAAATGAGGTTGGCCTAAAAGTAGGTTACAGCACGTCTAGCCATTTTATTGCGGCTTTTAAAAGGAAATATGGCACGACGCCAAAGAAATATATTATGTCATTAAATTAAAAAAAGGAATCCAAGATTTTAAAAAAAGAGATGAAATATTTAACTCCAGAAATCAAAGCTTTATCAAAAAACCACAATACGAAATCTTTAATGCGATCAAATGTGTCTTGCGGAATTTTTCAAGATTGTGATTATAATGAAGAACGCCCTAAATTATATTACCAGCAAAAAGCAGAAAATACTCAGGACTGACTTATGAAGACAGTGTTAATTATACTAATTATTTTTTTTAGCAATTTATGTAATGCTACAGAAAACATATTGGTGTTTACAAGAACGGAAGGATTTAGGCATAAATCTATTGAAATAGGTATTCAAACCATTATTGATTTAGGTAAGGAAAACAACTTTAATGTAACGCATACTGAAAATTCAGAGGTGTTTTCAAATGAAAATTTGAAACACTACGATTTGGTTATTTTTTTGAATACTACAGGCGATGTTTTGAATGAAATTGAAGAAAAAGCTTTTGAAAATTACATTAAGGAAAGAGGAAGTTTTATGGGGATTCATGCTGCTTCTGACACAGAATTTAATTGGTCATGGTATGGAAAACTAGTTGGGGCTTATTTTTTAGATCATCCAAAACAGAGTACAGCTACTATAAAGAGAATTGTTAAAAATCATACATCAACTAAACATTTGCCTAAAAAGTGGACACGTTTCGACGAATGGTATAATTTTAAATCGATAAGTAAAAACATTGATGTACTTTTAACCTTAGATGAATCGTCTTATGAAGGAGGAAAGAACGGCAGTTTTCATCCTATTGCTTGGTATCAAGAATTTGAAGGAGGAAAGTCATTTTATACAGGTTTAGGTCACTCCATAGAATCATATAAAGAACCAGCAGTTAAGCAACATATACTTGGTGGTATTTTGTATTTATTAGATAGAAAATTATAAAAATTGCAAATGAAAAAAGGTATTTTATTAGTGAATTTGGGTTCTCCAGATAGTCCAGAGCCAAAAGATGTCAAGAAATATTTAGGTGAATTTTTAATGGACGAACGCGTAATCGACGTTCCACTTTGGGCAAGAACATTATTAGTAAAGGGCATTATATTAAATACGCGCCCAAAGGCCTCGGCAGCAGCTTATAAAAAAATTTGGTGGGAAGAAGGCTCCCCGCTAATTGTTTTATCAGAACGGCTTCAGGAAAAAGTTCAAAAACAAGTTGATATACCTGTAGGTCTTGCTATGCGATACGGAAGCATGTCTATACAAAAAGGGCTTCAGAATTTAGTTGATAAGGGCGTAGATGAGGTGTTGTTAATACCACTATATCCTCAATTTGCTATGGCGACTACAGAAACCATTGTTGTTTTAGCAAATGATATCCAGAAAGCACATTTTCCTAATTTAAAAATAGAATCGTTACCTCCCTTTTATAATGATTCTGATTATATTGAGGTTCTTTCTAATTCTATAAAAAAACATTTAAAAGAAAAATCTTATGAGCATATTTTGTTTTCATATCATGGTGTTCCCGAAAGGCATATCAGAAAAAGTGATGTCACAAAATCACATTGTAAGATTGATGGAAGTTGTTGTTCAACACCATCAAAAGCACATGAATTTTGCTACAGACATCAATGCTATGAAGTTACTAGATTAGTTGGTGAAAACCTTAAATTAGACGAAGGTATGTTTTCAACCTCATTTCAATCTCGTTTAGGTTTCGATCCTTGGTTGCAACCTTACACCGATAGAACTATTGAGCGATTAGGAAAAGAAGGTATTAAAAACATGGCGATTGTTACCCCGGCTTTTGTGAGTGATTGTTTGGAAACTTTAGAGGAAATAGCTATGGAAGGTGAAGAAATATTTCATGAAATGGGAGGTAATGAATTTACGACTGTTCCATGTTTAAACGATGATGATCCATGGGTAAACTTGCTATCAAAATGGATTAAAAACTGGGCTTAAGCCGATAAAATATGGCAAGAATATCTTCCCAGGATTTGGGATCGCAACCCATAAGCAAATTACTTATTAAGCAAGCTGTACCTGCATCAATAGGGATATTGGTCATGTCTCTAAATATTTTAGTAGATACTATTTTTGTCGGAAACTGGATTGGTTCTGTTGCTATTGCTGCCATTAACGTCGTATTACCTGTTTCATTCTTTATAGCAGCGCTAGGGATGTCAATTGGTATTGGTGGCTCATCCATTATTTCACGTGCTTTAGGAGCTAAAAACAACTCAAAAGCATTACATACTTTTGGTAATCAAATAACCTTAACCCTATTATTCACAGTAACATTAGTTATTGTAGGATTATCATTTAAAGATGATATTGTTTTATCATTTGGTGGGAAAGGCGATATTTTTAATCCTGCGAAAATATATTATACCATTGTGCTTTATGGGGTTCCTTTTTTAGCACTTTGTATGATGGGGAACACCGTGATAAGAGCTGAAGGCAAACCAAAATTTGCCATGTACGCTATGATGATTCCTTCTGTTAGTAATTTACTTTTAGATTATCTTTTAATTAATGTATTAGACTATGGCATGCAAGGAGCTGCTTGGGCAACAACTATTTCATATGCGATTTGTTTTGTGTTTATTTTTTGGTTTTTCTTATCGAAGAATTCCGAATTGAAAATAAATATATCTCATTTTATATTGAAAAAGACTATAGTTTCAGAAATAGGATCTCTTGGGTTTGTAACGTTGGCGAGACAAGCAGTAGTGAGTATTACCTATTTATTCATGAATAATATTCTGTTTGATTTAGGAGGTGAAACCTCTGTGACCTCTTACGCTATTGTGGCGAGATTACTTATGTTTGCTATGTTCCCGGTATTAGGACTTACGCAAGGATTTTTGCCAATAGCAGGGTTTAATTATGGTGCTCAAAACTATACACGCGTCAGAAAGACTATTAATATTGCTATAAAATATGCGATGATTATGGCTACTGCGGTATTTATTTTATTGATGGTATTCCCAGAACAAATTACCAGAATGTTTACTTCAGATATGACCATAATTAGTAAAACACCAAGCGATATGCGATGGGTTTTTGCTGCAACACCAGTTATCGCTATTCAGCTTATTGGAGCAGCGTATTTTCAAGCGATTGGAAAGGCCATTCCAGCATTGCTTTTAACCTTATTACGCCAAGGTTTATTTTTTATCCCCTTAATTTTAATACTTCCAAAATTTTATGGAGAATTAGGTGTTTGGATGTCATTTCCAATTTCTGATGTGCTATCGACGGCCGTAACAGCCTATTTTTTAAATAAAGAAGTAAGAAAAGAGTTAATCAATAATGACTAATTTTATAGCATAAAAACCGTGAATCTGGAGTTTTATAATTACATTAAATCGTTTCATCTTATATTTGTTATTACATGGTTTGCTGGGTTGTTTTATATTCCAAGATTGTTTGTTTATCAAATCGAATCGTTTCATAAGCCATCTCCCGAAAAAGAAATTTTAGGAAAACAACTTAAATTAATGGCTAAACGTTTGTGGTATATTATCACGTGGCCATCGGCTATTTTGGCGACTATTTTTGCTATTTGGTTACTTATTTTACAACCTTTTTGGTTAGAGCAACCATGGATGCATGTTAAGTTGTGCTTTGTGGTGCTTCTTATTATGTATCATTTAAAAACACATCAATATTTTAAACAACTTCAAATTAATGATATTAAAAAAACATCTGGTTTTATGCGTATTTGGAACGAAGGAGCCACCTTTATTCTTTTTGCAGTGGTGTTTTTGGTAATTTTAAAAAATGCTATTAATTGGATTTATGGTATTGTTGGTTTAGTCCTTTTAGGCGTTCTTATTATGTTAGGCTTTAAGATGTATAAGAATATTAGATATAAAAACCCTGATGCTTAGAATAAATAATATTGGTTCAATTATTGCTATCTTTAAGGGTATTGATAAATAATATATCTATATGAATTTAAAAAAGCTGTCTTTACGTACACGTATCTTTATTGGTATGATACTGTTAGTGCTTTTGGCATCTGTTTTAATTGCGCTTGTTGCTATTTACCAATACAAAGAAGAAACACAAGATTATCATAAGCAACGATTAGAACGTAAAGAAAAAGCGATACAAAGTCATATAAATTTTGTCTTAAAAGAAACATCGTATCCTGTTACTACCCAAGAAATCCCACTTATTTTTAAAGATGAAATTTATAAGATTGCCGATGTACATTCACTTCAATTAAATCTCTATGATTTAGATGGAACTCTTTTAAAAACCTCAAGAGCTACTTTTACTTTAGACACTATACAAGTTTGTATACGCACAGACATTTTAAACGAACTATCAAATAAAGCAGCGCATCATTATATCGAAAAAAGTCAAGAAAATGGAGAAATATTTCAATCGTCATATTCGTATATAACTGATCAAAAATCAAAGCCATTAGCCATTTTAAATTTACCATATTTAGAAAGTGATGAGTTTCTTTCAAAAGAGTTAAATGAATTTTTATTGCGTTTATTATATGCCTATTCCTTTGTGCTTCTAATGGCTGTTGTAATTGCCTTTATTTTGTCAAAATATATTACAAAATCTTTAAAGACCATTAGTGATAAAATTAACACGACACGTCTGGAAAAAAGTAACGAGAAAATTGAAATAGGAGATACAAGTGAAGAAATATCTATTTTGGTAAATTCTTATAATAGTATGATTGATGAACTTGAAGAAAGTGCCGTAAAGTTGGCAACATCTGAGCGTGAGCAGGCATGGAGAGAAATGGCAAAACAAGTGGCCCACGAAATCAAGAATCCATTAACCCCCATGCGACTAACGGTTCAAAATTTTCAAAGGAAATTTAATCCTGAAGATGCCGATATTTATAAAAAAGTAGATGAATATAGTAAAACTTTGATTCAGCAGATTGACACCATGAGTTCTATTGCATCAGCCTTTTCAAATTTTGCAAAAATGCCTGCTCAACAAAGTGAAACTTTGAATGTGGTTAAAATTGTAAAACTTGCATTAGATATTTTTAATGAAGGCTACATTGAGTTTTCTTCAGAGTCGAAAGAAATTATTGCAAAGTTTGATAGGACACAACTTATTAGAGTAGTGACTAATTTAGTTAAAAATGGTATTCAAGCCATTCCAAATGATAGAGAAGCTAAAATATTGGTTAATGTGTCATCAGATAGCGATCATGTTATTATTAAAGTAGAGGACAACGGAACTGGTGTTTCTCAAGAGAATAAAGATAAAGTGTTTGAGCCTAAGTTTACAACTAAATCGAGTGGTATGGGGCTTGGCCTCGCGATGGTAAAAAATATTGTTGAAATGCACCATGGTACCATAAGTTTTACATCTCAAAAGAATATAGGAACTAGCTTCATAGTGACTATTCCTAAAGTAAAATAGTCCTAAATTTATTTGTAAATTTAAATGTCTTTTAATAATTCAAAATAAGTTTGACATGAAAAATATGAGCAGGAGGATATTTAATTCTAAAATATCTAAAGGTGTTGTTGGTGCAGCCTTACTGTCTAGTTTTCCTTTTACCTATGGTATGGAATTTAATAAAAGGAATAAAAAGTTAGGAATTGCTTTGGTTGGTTTAGGATCGTATAGTAATAGACAATTAGCACCTGGATTAGTTAATGCTAAGTATTGTTATTTAGCAGGCATTGTAACGGGTACACCTTCGAAGGAAAAGGAATGGATGGAAACCTATAACATTCCAAAAATGAATGTATATAACTATGATAACTTTGACGACATTGCATATAATGATGCTATTGATATTGTATATGTGGTATTGCCCAATAGTATGCACGCCGATTTCAGCATTAGATCGGCTAAAGCAGGCAAGCATGTTATTTGTGAAAAACCTATGGCGGTATCGGTTGAAGAATGCGATGCCATTATTAATGCTTGTAAAGAATCAGGAGTTAAATTGAGTGTTGGATACAGAATGCAATCAGATCCGTACACAAATGAAATAAAGTGGCTGGTTAAAGAAAAGCCTTATGGTGACGTGTGCTATGTATCTTCAGACGCTGCATATATTTCTAGAGGGAATCCTAATCAATGGCGGTTAAATCGAAAACTTTCTGGAGGAGGAGCTCTTGTCAATATGGGTGTTTATGCGATTCAAAGTTCTATTTATGGATGTGGAAACAACCCTATTTCAGTTTCTGCACAAGAGTTTAGTACCAGACCAGACTATTTTAAAGATACAGATGAAACCATAATGGCTCAGATGGAGTTTCCAAATGGTGTGGTGGGTCAAATGTTTACGTCTCATAATGCAAGAGCAAATAGACTTATCGTTAACTTCGAAAATGGCTGGGCAGAGTTAAATCCTTGCCATAGCTATGGGCCGCTAGCGGGAACAACTTCAGATGGAAAAGCCATTACATTTCCATATCAAAGTCAGCAAATGCTTCAAATGGATGATTTTGCAAAACACATTTTAACAGGAAGTACCAATGTTGCTCCTGGTGAGATGGGAAAGAGAGACATGATTATCGTAGAAGCTATTTATAAATCTATTAAAGAAGGAGGTACAACAATACCTCTTAATTTAGGTGATATGGGCATTGTAAAAGGATAATAAACCTTAACTTAATCGCATTCACATTACAAAAATTTAAAATTATGAGTTATAAAAATGTAATAATTAAAGAATCTAATGGTATCGCAACCATTACAATAAACAGACCTAATAAACTTAATGCATTAAATAAGGTAACAATTAAAGAATTGCATCATGCTTTTGAAAGTTTAGAAGCCGGTAAACAGATTAAAGTCATAATTATTACTGGAAGTGGTGAAAAAGCCTTTGTTGCAGGAGCCGATATTAGTGAATTCGCCGATTTTAGTGTAAAAGAAGGTAAAAAGTTGGCGGCTAAAGGCCAAAAAATATTGTTTGATTTTATAGAAAACCTATCAACGCCTGTTATTGCAGCCGTGAATGGTTTTGCGCTTGGTGGTGGACTCGAATTAGCGATGGCATGCCATTTTAGAGTGGCAAGCGATAATGCAAAAATGGGGTTACCAGAAGTATCGCTAGGTGTAATTCCTGGTTATGGAGGTACGCAACGTTTGCCAAACTTAGTGGGTAAAGGACGTGCTATGGAAATGATTATGACAGCAACCATGATTGATGCAAATCAAGCATTATCATATGGTCTCGTAAATCACGTGACTAGTTTAGAAGAACTTATACCTTATTGCGAGAACATAGCGAGTAAAATTTTAAGAAATTCCTCAGTCGCTATTGCTGAAGCCATTAAAGCGATTAATGCAAATGATAAAGACGGAATTAATGGTTTTAAAGTTGAAATTGAAGGATTTGGAAATTGTTTTGGTACCGAAGATTTCAAAGAAGGAACAACGGCCTTTTTACAAAAACGAAAAGCTGAATTTCCTGGAAAATAAATATAATATTCAAAACCTGTTATAAATAAAAAAGTGAGTATGGGAATACTCACTTTTTAAAACAAACTAAACTAAACTAATTAATACATCATTTGTATCTGATGATATTTTTATCAACTCTAAATTCAATGTAAAATTACTGCGAATGGAAGTAATTGAAAACATCAAAATTGACAAATTTATATGCTATATTATCCCTATTTGAAATTTTAACATTTTTTTAAGTTTAAAATAACACATATTTAAGTGAATTGATGATTATTGCTTTTAAAGCTTATTGTCAATTTCATCGCCTATTATCGTATCAAATATGAGTGTAGAAATTATCCAATATATTGAAGCATATACGATTAAAAGAGCCAGCCATAATACTTCTAAACCCATTTGAACCATAAGATTGGTAACAGATATAAAAACAAAAATATTTAGTAGCCCCCATACAATGTTTAATATGATGCGCTTTAATTTCCAGGAGATATAAAAATCAAAACTTGATTTTTTAAAAACTTGATTTTCTAAAAAGTTAAGAATCATTTCCATAATATATTTTTTAAATTTTAATAAAAATAAAAGGTGAGATTTACAGAAATACTCACCTTTTAACAAACTAAACTAAACTAAATTGTGTGATGACATTTATCATTATAAGGTCACATATTCGTAATATTCTCTTCCATTAGATGTTAATACTATTTTATAATCACCTTTTTCATAGGCCGAAAGTTTATAGGCTTTTTGAATAGATTTAGTGTTCTCAATTTTTTCAGAAAAGATTAATTTCCCGCCATCTGCGTAGTATATTTTAACATGTAAAGGCTCATTGTTTAAAGATAATTTGTTCAGATAAATATAGTTTTCTTTTGATGTTAGATACGGTTTGTGAAATACAGTTTTATTTCCTTTATCAAAAATCACTTGATTGGTATTTACAGTAAAAGGATATAATTTAATTTCAAAATCTTTTTCAAATTCAAAGACATATGATCCAGTTGGTAATGAACTTAAATCAAAACCTTTTGAATATGTTCCAGAGTTTTTAATTTCTTCTTTGTAAAGTACAATACCACTTAAATCCTTAATAACGACTTGATCACCTAGTTTAACACGGTTTAAAGTAAGTGTTGTTTTCTTTAAATTACTTGTAGGCTCGATATTAGTTCCGTTTGCTACATTATTTAACATTGCAGTAACCATTGCTAATGTTAATATACTTTTTCTAATTATTGTGTTTCTTGTTTTCATGATTTGGATTTTTGTAAGTTTTTACACGGCAAATATATGGTGCATGTATATGGTTGAAAACATCAATTTTAGCTAATATATGTTCTAAATTATCATTATTGTCTATGTTAATTTAATGTTAAGTTAATTTAGCATATATATATGATAAATTAATATATGTTTATAAAAGTTGTTTTTAAAATCCATGTAATATTAATCGGTTACGACTATCTGTATTAATTATAGCGATATCAAATTTTAGATCTATATATAAAAAGAGTCACAAAAAAGTGTTTATTTATTAATAATTATAGAGTAAAAAACTCATAATATATTTTGCTATCTGTGTTTACTACTACCTTATATATACCTGTAGCATCATCTAATAGCTTGTAAGCCTTACCTATGTTTTTCGTGTTTTTAATGGTTTCAGAATATATTAGCTCTGAAGAGTCGTTATTTCCAGAATAAAATAGTTTTATATCTAAAGGGGCTTCACTGAGTGATAATTTATTAAGATAGATGTAATTACCTTTTAATAGTACATAGGGTTTAAAAATTGTTGTTTCCTTATCTTTGTCAAAAGTTACCTTATTAGAAACAACATTAAAGGGAATCATTTTTATTTGTAAATCCTTATCTAATTCAAAAAAGTAGTCACCGTCAGGTAACTCAGTTAAATCAAATGTTTTAGAGTAAATCCCGCTTTCTTCTATTAATTCTTTATAGAGAACAATCCCATTTAAATCTTTAATGACTAATTTCTGACCTTCTCTAACATCTTTTATAGTGACTACTGTCCTTGCAACACCTTTATCTTTTTTAGGAATAAAAGAATACCCTTCATTGGCATTACTTAACATAGAAGTAAACATAACTACTGTTAAAAAACTTTTTTTAATTACTTTTTTCATGATTTGGTTTTTTTAATGTTCAACATGACAAATGTATCTTGTATTGAATCGTTAAAAAACATCCATTTTAGTCAAATTATGTGTTATTTTAACTGTAAAATTATAGTTAACAAATTGTTAAGATAAAATAGCATATAATTTTGTTAATACAATATATCTTTTAAAAAATATATGTTGTAAATTTGTACAAAAATAATATGCCTAACAAGAAACCTACATTTGAAAAAGTAAGCCCTAGTTTTGGTAGTTCTTTATTAATTAAGCAACATACTGAAAAACGGGAGAATAACTTTGCCTTTTGGCATTTTCACCCAGAGTTAGAACTGGTATACGTTAATCAAGGTAAGGGAAAAAGACATATAGGAAATCATCTTTCATATTTTAATAACAGTCAATTAATATTATTAGGGTCTAATCTTCCTCATAACGGATTTACAGATAGACTTACCGCTAATGGTACAGAAACTGTTATACAGTTTAAACCTGATTTTTTAGGGGAAGGATTTTTTAATGCACCTGAGATGAATGGGATTGCAACCTTATTTGAACGCGCTAAAAAAGGAATTCTTTACAGACCAGAAGCAAAAAAATTAGTGGGACCTAAAATTGAGAGTTTACCCGAATTAGAAGGGTTTGAAAGAATTTTAAAGTTACTTGAAGTTTTAAATGACTTAGCAAAATCAGAAGATTATACCTTGTTAAATGCAGATGGATTTGCATTTGAGACGAAACCACAAGACAGTTCAAAAATTGATGTAATTTTTAAGTTTGTAAATAGTAACTTTCAGCGCCACATAAGTTTAGAAGAGATTGCCGATAAAGTGAGTATGACGGTACCTGCATTTTGTAGATTTTTTAAAAAAGCTACCGGGAAAACATTTACAGAGATTGTGAATGAATATCGGGTGGTACATGCAACGAAATTGTTGAATGAAAGCCAATTAAGTATTGCAGATATTTGTTACGAGTGTGGCTTTAATAACTTTTCTCATTTTAATAAACAGTTTAACGAGATTACTGGAAAAAGCGCTTCTAACTACAGAAAAGAAATTAAAAAAATTATTGAACAGACAACACTTGTTTAATTAATACCATGCCATTCTTTATAAAATTCCTTTAAAAAGCTTTCCATATATTGGTGTCTTTCTAAGGCTATTTTATAACCAGTTTGAGTATTCATTCTATCTTTTAGAAGAAGTAATTTTTCGTAAAAATGATTTATGGTAGGTGCCGTTGAAGCTTTATATTCCGCTTTAGTCATATTCAAGTTTGGTTTAATATCCGGGTTATAAAGTGGCCTGTTTTTAAAACCTCCGTAATTAAAACAGCGCGCGATACCAATGGCACCAATAGCATCTAATCTATCAGCATCTTGTATCACACTTAATTCTGGTGAGTGAAATTTTTGAGCCTCGTTTCCACCTTTAAAAGAAATGTTTTTAATAATGTTAATAACGTGCTCGATTGCGGTTGAATCTACATTCAGTTTGAATAAAAACTCACGAGCAATCTTAGGGCCAATGGTTTCATTACCATTGTGAAATTTACTATCGGCAATATCATGTAATAAGGCTCCAAGGGCAACAATAAATGCATCTACTGCTTCATTTTTAGAAATAAGTAAAGCATTATTATAAACACGTTCTATATGAAACCAGTCATGACCGCCTTCGGCATTTGCTAATTGTTCTTTTACAAAAGCCTTTGTTTTATTTATTTGTTCCTGCGGAGTCATCATGGTATAAAAATAAAAATTCCTTTCGTTTTGGAAAGGAATTTTTTAATATTTCAAATTACCTAATAACTGCTGGTTCAACCCATTTAAATTGAAATGAATTTTCAGGAATTTTCATTCTGTCTGCTATTCGTAACATTCTGTCTGGTAATTTCATAAGATAATCTCTTGCTTTTTCAGCTTCATCGTTAAGATCTGTAATCTTATCAATTTCCCATCGCACAATTAGTTTTTGTAAAATATCTACGTAATCTCTTGATGTATAAACCCCGATTCGCTGTGCTGTATTAGAAAATTCTTCAAATGCGGTACTTATTTTATCACCAGATTCTCTTAAGAAGTGCGCTGGCATAGTGATTTTTTGTTTCATCATGTAATGAAAAGCCATCATCATCTGGCTTGGATCAACTTTAAAAATACGCTCAACAAATTCTGAATAGGCATGATGATGTCTCATTTCATCCCCAGAAATAATTTTACACATTTTCCCCAATTGCTTATTACCATTTTTATTAGCAATTTTAGCCACTCTGTTATGAGAAATATAGGTTGCTAATTCTTGAAAACTGGTATACACAAAATTTTTGTAAGGATCTCTATCGGTACCAATATCAAAACCATCGGCAATAAGGTGTTGGGTGGTTATTTCAATTTCGCGCATATTTACACGACCCGACAAGTATAAGTATTTATTAAGCACATCGCCATGTCTATTTTCTTCGGCGGTCCAATGACGTATCCATTTAGACCATCCATTCTGACCTTCAACTTGATCAATTCCTTCAACATCCATGAGCCAAGATTCATAAGTTGGTAAGGCTTCTTCAGTAATCATATCACCTACCAACACCACCCAAAAATCATAGGGCAACTCTTTTGACAATTCTCTTATTTCCTTAACATCCTCAAAAAAAGTATGTTTTTCTGAGTTTGGTAGAAAATCTGTTGGCTGCCATATTTTTTCAATTGGAATTAAGTATTTATCAATTAAGGAATCGACATCTTTTTCCAAAAACTTCATGACTTCTAAACGGACATTTTTTAATGACATATATATTATTTATGGTTGTATATTTTTTTTGATAGTAGCTTCTACTGTATGAATAAGCTCTTCTTTATTTGTAAAGGTACTAACTTTTATGGGCTTATGAACAGTAAATGTAATATGGGTGCCTAAACCCATAGGAAATTTCCCATAACGAAACATTTTCCACGAATTATTTATAGAAATTGGAACGATTAAAGCAGACGGTATTTTTTTAATTAAAATTTCCAATCCTTTCGTTTGAAATGGTTTTGGAACACCGTTTTTACTTCTTGTTCCTTCCGGAAAAATAACAGCACTTCGCTTATTAGATTCAATATATTCACCAAACTTCATGAGTGCAGGCAAAGATTGTCTTGGGTTTTTTCTATCTATTAATGCGGCACCACCATGACGTAAATTATAAGAGACGCTAGGTATGCCTTTTCCTAATTCTATTTTACTAATAAATTTAGGGTGATATTTGCGCATATACCAGGTAAGCGGATAGATATCGTGAAAGCTTTGGTGATTGGCAACGATAATTAAGGGTTGATTGGTATCAATATTATGGATATTTGTAAAGGTAAAACGGGTTCCTAAAATATTGGCGCAACGCATTAAGCACAATTGTAAAACATCCACACTTAATTTGTGAGTTTGATAACCAAATACATTAAAACAAACCCATTGAATAGGATGAAAAATGACAAGGGTCAATAAAAAAAGGGCATAATATATAACCGTAAGTGGGTATGATAATAATTTTAACATGTTCAAAAATAAGTAAAAACTTAGTTTTAATATACAGCAATACAGGTGTTATTTTCGCATATCAAACTTGAAGGTGGATTTACAATAGAGCATTCAGAGATAATATTCCAACTTGTGTTGTAAAGGGCTTCTTTTTGGTTATAACCTTCAACCATACTTTCTAGTTCTTCGGTATTAATAGAATTAGAATAAACTAAATAACTCCAAGGGCCTCCGCAGGGTTTACTACCAAAAGCAATATAAGCACATTCTGTAGATTCATTACAAACAGATTGAGAGGCTAAGTTTTCAATAGATTGTCTTAATAAGGATAATTCTTGCGTTTCTTGTTCTTGTGTAAAAGGTTCAATATCATCGTCACATTGTGTAGAAAACAAAAACAAACATAGTGGTACTAAAATAAATTTGGAGATTGATTTCTTCATCTTTTAACAATTTATTTGTTAGATGTGATATTTTTATAATGGTTGTGTTAAACAATAAAAAAACCACGAATAAATCGTGGTTCTTATTTTTTAAGTTTGAGATATTAGCAATGCGCATTATAAGCATCCATGAGGTTTTCAGCAATAATTTCAGCTGGCCTACCTTCAATATGGTGACGCTCTAACATATGAACCAATTCACCATCTTTAAACAAAGCGATACATGGAGAGCTTGGAGGAAAAGGAACCATATGTTGTCTGGCCTGATCAACAGCTTCTTTATCAACACCTGCAAAAACAGTTACTATATGTTCTGGTTTTTTAACGTTTTGTAAACTCATTCTTGCTCCTGGACGTGCATTGGCTGCGGCGCAACCACAAACTGAATTTACAACCACTAAGGTTGTTCCATCTTTTGCTAAAGCTGCATCTACAGCTTCGGCACTATGTAATTCTTCAAAACCAACTTTGGTTAAATCTTCGCGCATTGGCTTTACTAATTCTGCTGGATACATATTTTTATATTTTTAAAATTAACTAATTATGATTGCAAATATATCAATTGTGTAACAAAACCAACATGCAATCAACTAACAAATATTAATTTACTCTTAATTATTGATATTTTAATAAATTGTCTAGAGTGAACCTAGTTAATATAATTTCTTCTTTTACAAGAATGAATTTATATGTAGGTTTGACGTTAAATAAATTTTTTACTTACATGAGTTTTTCAAAATGGATAGGGGCTGCGTTAGGATGGTCGTTTGGCGGACCTATTGGTGCTATTTTAGGATTGGCCCTAGGAAGTGTTGTCGATGGAATGTCTAATGGAAATTCCAATACGGTTTATAAGGAACAACAATCAATAAAAAGAGCGCAAACACAGCCAGGAGATTTTGAGGTAAGCCTACTAATATTAGCCTCTATTGTTATAAAAGCCGATGGTAAACAAGACCAACGCGAACTAGACTATGTTCGCCACCAGTTTGTAGGCATGTATGGTAAAGAACGGGCCAATCATGCTTTTAAATTATTTAAAGAAATAAACAAACTAAAAAATATTTCCACTAGGCAAGTGTGTCTTCAGATTAGGCAAATGATGCAACATGCGTCGCGTTTGCAATTAGTACATTTTTTATTCGGAATCGCTAAGGCCGATGGTTTTGTTACCGAAGACGAAGTCAATCAAATTTATACTATTGCAGGGTATTTGGGCATAAATTCTAGAGATTATGAAAGCATAAAAGCCATGTTTTATGATAGCACAGATAATGCTTATAAAATTCTAGAGATTGATAAAACCGCCACTAACGACGAGATTAAAAAAGCCTATAGAACCATGGCTAAAAAATATCATCCTGATAAAGTGATTCACTTAGGCAAAGAGCACCAGAAAGGTGCCGAAGAAAAATTCAGACAAGTACAAGTTGCTTATGAAAAGTTACAGAAGGAACGTGGGTTTTAATTAAATTTAAAAATTTTGAAATAAATAAGGAGACCTTTTCGTAGTTTGACCATTAAGTAAGAAACCAGTTTTGTGAACGATAAAAAAATTCTAGAACTTTTTAAAGAAGGTCATCGGGAAAAAGCTTTTTGTAAATTATACACCTTATATCCAAAAATAGAGTCTTTAGTTATTTCCAAAGGTGGACAAAAACAAGATGCCTCAGATGTGTTTCAGGAAGCCTTAATTATCCTCAATAGAAATCTTGAGAAATCAGAATTTAAACTTACTTCTTCATTTTATACCTATTTATATTCAGTATCTCGATTTCTTTGGAAAGATTCCCAAAGGAAATTTTCAAAGGAGGAACTGAAAAATTTTAGTGATACAGAAATAGAATATTTCCATAGCGTTTTAGAAGAAAAAAAGTACCAACGCGCAGAGCGTGCATTTCTCGAATTAGGACAACGATGTCAACAACTTTTACAACTGTTTTATCACAAAGCATTGTCTTTTAAAGACATTGCAAACGTGATGAATTTTAAATCTGAAAAGATTGCGAAAAACCAGAAGTATAAGTGCTTAGCCAAAGCAAAAGACATCTATCAAACAAGTAACATTGTACAATCTTAATTCGAAACATTATGGAACATTACATTCAAAATATAGAATTAATTAATAACTATTTAAATAGAACACTATCTAAAAGTGACAATCAAGACTTTAAAAATCGATTAAAAACAGATGCCGAATTTAATAGTTTGTATGAAGACCACATTCATTTTTTAGAAGGCTTAAAACGACGAACCTTAAAGACCGAAATTAAAAAAGCAAAGCAAATTTATGTTAGAAATATATGGTTTAAATATTTAGGAATTTCGGTGTTAGTTTTAACTGTTTCAGTATTGATTTATATCAATTTAAAAACGGATACCATTACAAAACCCAAAGCGAAACCAAATAACATTACGACTACCGAAATAGTTTTAGATTCTGTGTTACCAGAACCTGTTATGAAAGACACAATGGCGGTTAAAAATACTTTAAAAACAGAAAAAGTAAAGGATGAAGAACAAGTTATATCTAGCAAAATAGAGATAAAGGAAGAATTATCTGAGGTTGTAATTCCTAAAAAAACAGCTCAAACATATATTATTAATTCTAAAAAGGACACCACTTTAATTTGTAAAGAAGGCACCAAGTTAATGATTAAAGCCAATTCGTTTATAAATAGTAATAATATCGAAGTACATGGTAATTTAGAACTGAATGTTACCGAATTTTATAATCTTTCAGATATATTGTTGGCCAATTTAACAACCACGTCTAATGGGAATTTATTAGAGACTGGCGGCATGCTGCATATTGAAGTGAAGCAGAACGAAGCCATTTTAAAACTAAAAGAAAGCGCGCGTATTGAAATTGTATTTCCTTCAAAAGTTAAAAAGGAAAATATGCAACTGTTTTCAGGCGAATGGAAAGAAGGAGTCATAAATTGGACTTTAGAAAAACAAAACGTTCCGATAGTTGAAAATGAAGTCGTTGAAGAAGATATTGAAGTGCCTTTTGCTGTTATAGAGCAAATTCCCGTATATCCTGGTTGCGAAAATTTATATAATGCCTCTGGCAAAAGATGTATGTCTGAAGCTATTAGTAAATTTGTTCAAAGAAATTTTAATTTGAAAATTATAACAAATCTTGGTTTAAGAGGAAGGCAACGAATAAATGTCATTTTCAAAATTAACAAAGATGGTGAAGTCGTAAATATTCGAACTAGAGCAAATTATTCAGATTTAGAGCGTGAAGCAAGTAGAGTGATTTCATTATTACCAAAAATGCAACCAGGAAAACAACGTGGAAAACGGGTAATGGTTCTATATTCATTGCCCATTATTTTTCAAGTACATGGAACCACCGGAAAAGTTCTAAATAGTGATAATGCAATGCTTATTGGTACGAATCCCATTCAAGATTCCGTCGTTAATATAAACTTTGAAGAAAGTTTTACGTCTAAGAATAACGCTAATGTGAGCGTTAACGACGTAAATAATTACATTTTAAGAAGTTCGAATTTAGGTTGGATAAACTGCGATAGATTTGTAAACAGCAGTAACAATATAAAGTATTTACTAAAAATAAACGATTATCGAGGAACTATTATAAATATGGTTTTCAAGTCAATATTTGGTGTGATTCCAAGTAGGAAAATAAACGGGGAATTTTATTTTAAAAATGTACCGAATGGAGAGGAAATAGTACTCGTTGCAATAAAAAAGGATCATGGAAAATTATATGTTGATATTGTAGAAACTAAAACGCAACCAAAGCCAAGTGTAGAGTTTCATTTTAAGGAGGTAAACATTGAAGAATTAAAAAGGCAATTAAAAATTTTAGATTAATAGTCTGGTTTATAATTTACTACTCAAACACAACTGTAGATTGATTTTTACCAACAGTTAAATCAACCGTTCTTCCAAAAATCATGGCTCTGTTATCATCTTCATGACCGGCATGCATATTAAATGCTATTGGGAAATCATATTCAGAGAGTGCGTCTATGATAAGTTGTTCTATTGAAGAACCCCATTCTGTAGTGTTTTTCCGTATATTAGAAATATCTCCAACAATAAGACCTTTGCAATTATCAAAATAACCGGCACGTTTTAAACTTTGCAGCATACGATCTATGTGGTATTTATATTCACCAACTTCTTCAATAAATAATATTTTTCCAGACGTATCTATAGTCGTTTTAGAACCTAACATGGTGTGTAATAAGGTTAAGTTACCACCAATTAATTTGCCTGAAGAGGTCCCCGTTTTATTATATTCAGAACCTTCTAAAGTATAAGTTAAAGGCCTCCCAAAAAGCGCATTTTTAAAGGAAGAAATTGTTTCTTTAATCTCACTTAAGTCCTCTTGCATGCTCATGCACATCAAACCATGAATGCTTTCAAATCCTTCATTTTGTAATTGATTATGTAGCGCAGTAATATCAGAATACCCAATCAGCCATTTAGGGTGTTTTTTAAATTCAGAATAATTTAATTTATCTAAAAGCCTTACAGTTCCGTATCCACCTCTTGCACATAAAATAGCACTAATTGTAGGGCTATCTAAAGCTTTTTGATAATCCTCACAACGTTCATCATCAGTGCCTGCAAAATGATTATTTACGTTAAAAACATGATCACCAATAACAACATGCAGACCCCAGCTTTTTAAAAGGGTAATGGCTTGTTCAATTTTATTGTCTTTATTTATTAATACTCCAGAAGGCGCTACAATGGCAATAGTATCGCCTACTTTTAAATAGGGTGGCTGTGTCATTTTATCTTGTGAAAACGTTTCAGAAGTTATTATACATAAAAGAATACATAAAAGGCGTTTAAATATCATGCTTTAATATTTTATTAGAATAAAATTTATAGAAAACAAGTAGGTTTTTTAGTCTTTGGTAAATGTACATTTTTTTTCTAAATAGCCCTCAAAATGTGTACTTTTGTGGCTTCAAAATATTCAACAATGTCTAAAAGATATACTATTACAGCAGCTTTACCTTATACAAACGGACCCATTCATATTGGCCATTTGGCGGGTGTATATGTGCCTGCTGATATTTATTCACGTTATTTAAGATTAACAGGAAATGATGTTGCTTTCATTTGCGGGAGTGACGAACATGGTGTACCTATTACTATTAAGGCAAAAAAGGAAGGTGTATCACCTCAAGATGTTGTTGATAAATACCACGCCATTATCAAACAATCATTTGAAGATTTCGGAATTTCTTTTGATAATTATTCGCGTACTTCAGCAAAAATTCATCATGAAACAGCTTCCGAAATATTTAAAGCACTCTATGATAAAGGCGAATTTATTGAGGAAACTTCAGAACAATTATATGACATAGAAGCTAATCAGTTTTTAGCAGATCGTTTTGTAACAGGAACATGTCCAAAATGCGGCAATGAAGAAGCCTATGGTGACCAATGTGAAAACTGCGGAACAAGTTTGAATGCTACCGATTTAATTAACCCGAAGTCCGCCATTACAGGAAATGTACCCACCTTAAAACAAACGAAACACTGGTTCCTTCCTTTAGATAAATATGAAGCATTTTTAAAAGAATGGATTTTAGAAGGTCATAAAAAGGATTGGAAGCCTAATGTGTACGGACAGGTAAAATCTTGGATTGATGATGGCTTGCGCCCTCGCGCTGTAACCAGAGATTTAGATTGGGGAATTCCTGTGCCCGTTGATGGCGCAGAAGGCAAAGTACTTTATGTATGGTTTGATGCCCCTATTGGTTATATTTCTTCAACTAAAGAATGGGCAAAACGCGTTGGGAAAGACTGGGAACCTTATTGGAAAGACAAAGACACAAAACTGGTTCATTTTATTGGGAAAGATAACATCGTATTTCATTGTATTATCTTCCCTGCGGTTTTAAAAGCAGAAGGTTCTTATATTTTACCAGAAAATGTGCCAGCTAACGAGTTTTTAAATTTGGAAGGTAACAAGCTATCAACTTCAAAAAATTGGGCCGTTTGGTTACCAAATTATTTAATAGATTTTCCAAATCAGCAAGATGTATTGCGCTACGCTTTAACAGCCAATGCTCCTGAAGCTAAGGATAATGATTTTACTTGGAAAGATTTTCAAGCCAGAAATAACAATGAACTAGTAGCTATTTTTGGAAATTTCATTAATCGTGTGGTGGTCTTAACCAATAAATATTACAAGGGTATTGTTCCAGAACCAGGTGAATTGTGTCAAGTAGATGAAGACACCTTGGCTGCTGTCAAAACGTATCCAAATATGATTTCAAGTTCTATAGAGCGTTATCGTTTTAGAGAAGCTCAACAGGAATTAATGAATTTGGCGAGATTAGGAAACAAGTATTTAGCCGATGAAGAACCGTGGAAAGTCATTAAAGTTGATGCGTTAAGAGTGCAAACCATCATGTATGTCGCCTTACAAATAGCAAGTGCTTTAGCAACTTTAAGCGAACCATTTTTGCCATTTACGTCAACGAAACTTAAAAAGATTCTTGGTTTACGTTATAATGGGGAGCAAAGCGACGTGGTGATCTCTTCAATGGAGCAGAATGCCAAGACTTATAAAAATGAGTCTCACATTGACGATTTAAGTTGGGACGATGTAACCACAAAAGAAATTTTAATTCCTTCAGGTCATCAAATTGGCGAAGCAGAATTGTTATTTTCTAAAATTGAAGATGACGCCATTCAAAGGCAAATGGATAAACTCATAGCAAGTAAAAAAGCAAACGAAGCCGAAAATAAAACCGTAGATCCTCAAAAAGATACGATTACGTTTGACGATTTTACGAAATTAGATATTCGAGTAGGGACTATTCTTGAAGCCGAAAAAATGCCCAAGGCGAAAAAACTGCTGGTTTTAAAAGTAGATACAGGCATCGATGTGCGTACCATTGTATCAGGTATTGCTGAAAGTTTTACTGCCGAAGAGGTTATTGGAAAAAAAGTGACCGTCTTAGTTAATTTAGCACCAAGAACTTTACGAGGTGTTGAAAGTCAAGGCATGATTTTAATGACTGAAAATCCCGAAGGTAAACTAGTATTCGTAAATCCAGATGATGGATCTACAGCTAATGGATTGCAGATAAGTTAACCTTAAAATTATTTTTAGCATCTAACAGGAAATAATATTCGTATATTAAAACATATACGATAACGATTATATGTTTTTACATTATTTCAAAGATAATAATGCTGATTCTAAATGGAAATGATATAAACTAATTAGATAATCTTATAAAGTAAACTCATCAAAAATTTTAGAACTTTGTAACATAATATAACCATAATAATTATGAAAAAAATATTACTAATTTTTTTAGCAATCGGATTATTCAGTTGTGGAACTTCAAAAACCGTTAGAGAATCAAAAAAAGTCATTAAAGGGGAGTGGACATTAAGCTCTATATCTTATAGCGAAACAGGAACCTACAATGTCACCTTACTTAACGATGCATCAAAAACATGTTTTGAAGGAAGTTCGTGGCAGTTTATTCCTAATAACAATACAGGCGTATATACTATTAATAAAGCTAGTTGTTCTACGGGAGTTCGTAATTTTGTATTTACAATTCAGGAAATTGATCCGCAAACAGGACTTTATGATTTTTTATTAAAACCTACTAACGAAAAGAATAAATCTGATACCAATCAAGGATTCAGATTGAGCTTAAAATCGTTGTCTGAGGCAGCCATGCAATGGCAACAAACAGTATCAGTTGATGGAAAACCATTTACTATTACTATGAATTTTAATAAACTTTAAAAAAAAGAATAAATATATATACATGAAAACACTTATAAATAAAATTGGAATTATCGTTTTAGCCCTTATTTTGTCGGTTAGTTTAACGAATTGTAAAGCTGTTCAAAATGCAAATAACAAACAAAAAGGCGCAGTAATTGGTGCTACAGGTGGTGCTATTTTAGGTGCTATTATAGGAAACAATGTTGGTAAAGGTGGGAATGGTGAATTAGGCGCTGTTATTGGGGGTGTTGTAGGTGGTACTGCTGGTGTCCTTATTGGAAACAAAATGGACAAACAAGCCCAAAAAATTGAAGAAGAAATTCCAGGGGCTCAAGTAGAACGTGTTGATAATGGAATCGTAGTAACGTTTGATGAAACTAGCGGTGTATATTTTGATACTAATAAGTATAATATCAATACAGCATCTCAAACCACATTAAATAAATTAATTGGCGTTTTTAAAGAATACCCAGACACTAATATTCTTGTTGTTGGACATACAGATAGCCAAGGTGCAGAAGATTATAACATGACGCTTTCTAAAAACAGAGCTTATGCGGTAAGTAATTATTTATCTCAAAACGGGATTAGTCAAGGTCGTTTAACAACCAACTGGTTTGGCGAAGCGCAACCGCTTCATGATAATGCTACAGCCGAAGGTCGTGCTAAAAACAGACGCGTAAATGTGGCTATTTTACCTAATGAAAAAATGATTGAAGATGCTAAGACGCAATCTGGAAATTAAAAAATTATAATATAATAATTCTTTAAATCTCGTTTTCAATCTTACTTTGAAAAGGAGATTTTTTATTTAAATAACGTAACTTTACTTCATATATTTCATTTGAATTAAGTATGGAAACTCAAAATTTGAAAGGGCACTGGGATGCAGTCTATCAAAAAGAAGATGAAAAACTTGGTTGGTATGAACCTAATCCAAAGAAAACACTTTCATTAATTACTATAACTAATCTGCCTAAAGATGCCGCAATTTTGAATGTGGGAGCAGGAACAACAACATTAATAGATAAACTTTTAGATTTAGGATATACCAATATTACTGCAAATGATTTGAGTGACATTGCATTAGAAAAGCTAAAAAAACGTATCCAAAAAAGGTTTAATCATCAACTAAATACTATTGTGGATGATTTGACGAATCCAACAACATTAAATCAGGTTAAAAAAGTTGATTTATGGATTGACAGAGCAGTTTTACATTTCTTTTTAAAGGAAGAAGAACAAAAGGCTTATTTCAATTTAATTCAACAAATTGTTTCTAAAAAAGGCTTTGTTCTTATTGCTGTTTTCGCATTACATGGGGCTGAAAAATGTTCCGGTTTACAGTTAAAGCGATACAATGCAGAGATTCTTAAGGATAAATTGGGAGGAGATTTTAAGTTAATAAAAACCTTTAATTATAACTTTATCAATCCTTCTGGAGGAGAACGACCTTATGTTTACACACTTTTCCAAAAACAATAATCTGATTTATATCATGTTATAAATAAAAACAAGGTATTACTTTTAGCCACAGCAACAGAAAAGCGTACAATGAATTTTACTAAATAAAAAAAAACAAAAATATGTTATCAAAAATTATTGAAAAGGCACTTAACAATCAAATTAGAATAGAAGCAGAATCTTCTCAAATTTATTTAGCTATGGCTTGCTGGTCGGAAGTAAAGGGGCTAGAAGGGATTGCTAATTTTATGTATACCCAATCTCAGGAAGAAAGGGACCATATGCTTAAACTGATTAAGTTTGTGAATGAACGTGGCGGACATGCTAAAATTTCTCAACTTGCCGAGCCTAAAATAGAATTTGACACCATTAAGAATATGTTTGAACTGCTTTTAAAACATGAGATTTTTGTGTCTACAAGCATAAATGATTTAGTTGATATTACATTAAAAGAAAAAGATTATGCGACTCATAACTTTTTACAGTGGTATGTATCTGAACAAATTGAAGAAGAAGCAGTAGCCAGAACTATTCTAGATAAAATTAATCTCATTGGAAACGATAAAGGCGGTTTATACTTATTTGACAGAGATATTCAACAATTAACAGTTGTAAGTGCGGCTTCTCCACAAGCAGGTATTTAAATTGTAATTTTAACTGGATTTTGGGAAAAAAAAAGAAAAAGATAGCAATCAAAAAGTTAAAAGAACTTGGAGTTATCATCTCAGATAAAACCAAAAAAGATTGCTGTAATAAATACAAAAAGAAGAAAGGACACCGATGCGCTAAGTGCCCCTGTTTTGATTTGATAAAAAAAGTAGCCTAAGAATTTTTAAAAACAAGCTTTAAAGTTAGATACTTTTCTAACTTGCAGATGATTTAATTTTTTTGTTAATGCAACTTATACCTTTTATTGTCAAACAAACCCAACTTCCAGCAAGTTCTGTTTTAAACACGGTTGAATTATTAAATAATGATTGCACGATACCTTTTATTTCTCGTTACCGAAAAGAGCGTACCGGTAATCTAGATGAGGTTCAAATTGGTGATATTGTTAAATATAAAGAACAATTTGAAGTCTTAGAAAAACGCAAAAAAACTATTTTAAAAGCCTTAGAAGAGCAAGCCGTATTAACCGCCAAATTAAAACAAAATATTGAATCGTCTCAGGATATTATAACACTTGAAGATTTATATCTACCCTTCAAAAAAAGTCGAAAAACAAAAGCAGAAACGGCTAGAAAAAATGGATTAGAACCTTTGGCAAAAATCATCATGAGCCAAAATGCCAATGATGTTGAATCTATTGCTTTTAAATATGCAAAAGGAGACGTAAATTCTGCTGAAGATGCTTTAGAAGGCGCACGTCATATTATTGCCGAATGGGTGAATGAACGTACCGATGTTAGAAACAACATTCGACTCCAATTAGAACGTTTTGCCATCATTTCTACAAAAGTAGTAAAAGTAAAAATAGAAGATGAAAACGCTCAAAAATTTAGAGATTATTTTGATTGGTCTGAATCGTTAGGCCGCATTCCTTCGCATAGATTATTAGCTATTTTAAGAGCGGAAAATGAAGGATTCATTAAAGTTAAAATTGAGATTGATCATGAGAAAGCCTTAGCGAAAATTGAAGACAGAATCATTCGTTCTAATAATGCCTGTACGGAGCAAATTGAATTAGCTATTCAAGACGCTTACAAGCGTTTAGTGTTTCCGTCGTTATCAAATGAAGCCCTTCAGAATGCGAAAGAAAATGCCGATGAGTCTGCTATTAATGTATTTGCCAAAAACTTAAAACAATTATTATTAGGGGCACCTATTGGGGAAAAACGAGTATTGGCAATCGACCCTGGATTTAGAACTGGTTGTAAAGTAGTGTGTTTAGATGCACAAGGGCAGTTAAAATATAACGAAACCATTTATCCGCACCCTCCCAAAAGTGATGCTATTGGCGCTATGAAAAAAATAAGCTCGTTAGCCGATGCTTATAAAATTGAGGCTATAGCCATTGGAAATGGAACTGCATCACGAGAAACCGAAGCCTTAATTAGAAAAATTCGTTTTAAAAACGATATGCAGGTATTTGTGGTGAGCGAAGCAGGCGCTAGTATTTATTCGGCATCAAAAATCGCAAGAGAAGAATTCCCTAATTATGATGTGACGGTAAGAGGATCGGTATCTATTGGAAGGCGCTTACAAGATCCATTGGCAGAATTAGTAAAAATTGATGCTAAATCTATAGGTGTTGGTCAATATCAGCATGACGTCGATCAAACAAAACTTCAAAAATCATTAGATATGGTCGTTGAAAATTGTGTGAATTCTGTTGGTGTTAACATTAATACAGCCAGTAAAAGTTTGTTGAGTTATGTGTCTGGCATTGGTCCGAAACTAGCTGAAAATATTTTTGAATACAGAAATGAACATGGTGCATTTTCTTCAAGAGAAGAGATTAAAAAAGTACCACGTCTAGGAGACAAAGCCTTTGAACAAGGTACTGCATTTTTACGAATTAAGAATGCTAAGAATCCGTTAGACAATTCGGCAGTACATCCTGAAAGTTATCCCATTGTTAAGAAAATGGCAAAAGACTTAAGTAAAACCATTGAAGAATTAATAGGAAGCTCAGAGCTTCTTAAAAAAATAGATTTAAAAAAATATAGTTCAGAAGCTGCGGGACTACTTACCCTTGAAGATATTGTTAAAGAATTAGAAAAACCAGGTCTCGATATTCGTGAGCAAGCCAAAGTATTTACTTTTAATCAAAACATAAAAACTATTAATGATTTACGCGAAGGACAATTACTTCCTGGGATTGTAAATAACATCACTAACTTTGGTTGTTTTGTGGATGTGGGCATAAAAGAAAGCGGACTTATTCATGTATCAAACATAGCAGATGCTTTTGTAAGCGATGTGAATGAGCATGTAAGTTTGCATCAACAAATTATAGTAAGAGTGTTAGAAGTAGATATTCCACGAAAGCGTATTCAATTGAAGTTGTATAAATAAAAATATTATTATGAAGATACGTTTTTGCTAGAAATCACTTTACAGTTAAAAACTTTTATAAAATTTTGAAATGGAACAGGTGATAGGGTAATTAGGGTTTTTAATTTCTGTTTATGCGGTTATCGCTAACGATGTAATTCAGATCCTGGGTACATTTATATCTTCTAATCATAAAATTAAATGGTATTTTTTATGGCTATTTGCTGCTAGTATTTTAACGGTAACATTTTATTATGGATGGTTTTCTTATTCTGGAGACGTATCTTATGGCAGGCTTAATAATATTCCATTACCTAGTCAACTTAATTGGTGGTATATCTTAGCTCCAATAACATTATTACTTATTACGCGATTTGGAATACCTGTTAGTACAATATTTATGATTTTGAGTGTTTTTTCGTCGAGTGTAATTATCGAGAAAATGATTTTAAAGTCTGTTTATGGTTATGCTTTAGCATTTGTTTTCTCAATTTTAGTTTACCTCATTTTGTCTAAAAAGTTAGAGTCTGTGGTTTCACTCGATAAATTAGATAAGCATAAAAGAAAACATTATTGGCTAGTGGCCAATGGTTTTCAACTGGGTTTTTGTTGGTATTCTCGCTGGTAGAGAATTGGCGATAACATATTTATTAAATAAAAAAATATAAAATACACGTATATTATTATTATTGCTAAAGATTGAGGTAAAGTTAATATTGGATTAATTGTTAGTGTTGTAATTGCTTTTTTTAATATGAATAATGTGATATTATTTATTCATGTTCTTTATTTGCTCTATAAAAGTATCTAAGTCTACACCATTTTTCACAAGTGTTAAAGCCTTGTCAACTATATATTTTACGTTTACGGCATGAAACCCAAGACCAACACCAATTTTATTTAAAAGCCTGTGTTCTGAATCCCCATGAATCTGATCTACATGAACCATTCTCACTAAATCATATAAACGTTCTAAGCGGAGGTCGTAAGACACCGGTGGATTTATAGGATGACATTGATAATCTTTTAAAATAGTTTTATATTCAGCTTCACTAATATTTAAGTTTTGAGCTAATCTATTCAAAAATGCTTTTTCATCTTCAGTAATAATACCATCATCCATGGCTACTCTCACAATAGCGGCAAAATGGTCTTCATTTCGTTTTTTAAATCCGCTATCAAATAAATCTGAAATTGACATGTACTTTAATTTTTAGTGCTGCAAACCTACATATTTTTTTCGTTTTTTTGCAAAAAATATTTTTGGGCTTTTCATTTTGTTAGCAAAATGTCACGCTTTTATCACTCGCTTTTATATGCTTATTAAAGCACATAAAGAGTTTAAACAAATGGTCCAATCGCTAACGCATTGTTTCTATAAAAATAACAAATCTAAATTCATTTTTAGTAATTCTTAAGCTATATTTGCACCACTATAGCAATAAAAATTAATTGATACTAATCACAACAAACGTAATTAGTTGAGTAAAACAGTTCTGTTACAAACTTATGCACGGGTTTTGCAAACGCAAAATCTTCAAACTGCTATTGCCAAAATCCATGGGAACACGCATCTTAAGGGATTAGTAGGTTCATCACTTTCCTTTGTTATTTCAAGTGTTTTTAAACAAGCGGAAAAACCATTCTTACTTATTTTTAATGATAAGGAAGAGGCTGCCTTTTATCTGAATGATCTAGAACAATTATGTGGTGATAAAGACGTATTTTTTTATCCGGGAAGTTACCGCAGACCTTACCAAATTGAAGAAACAGACAATGCTAATGTATTATTAAGAGCGGAAGTTTTAAATAGAATAAACTCACGTAAAAAGCCAGCCATTATAGTCACTTACCCAGATGCGCTTTTTGAGAAAGTAGTCACCAGAAAAGAACTTGAGCGTAATACTTTAAAAATAGCGGTTAGTGATAATCTATCCATTGATTTTGTAAACGAAGTGCTCTTTGAATATCAATTTAAAAGAGTTGATTTTGTAACAGAACCTGGCGAATTCTCAGTACGAGGCGGTATTGTGGATGTATTTTCTTTTTCGCATGATGAGCCTTATAGAATAGAATTTTTTGGAGATGAGGTTGATAGTATTAGAACATTTGATGTTGAGACGCAATTATCTCTTGAGCAAATTAAAAAAATTGGTGTTATTCCTAATGTTGAGAATAAATTTTTAGATGAACAACGAGAGAGTTTTTTAAAATACAGTAAGCAAAAAACTGTCGTCTTTTTTAAGAATGCCGACTTGTTCTTTTCAAGAATAGATGATTTTTATTCAAAGGCTGAAGACGCTTTTAAAACATTGTCTTCAGATATTAAACATGCAGAACCCAATGAGTTATTTTGTGATTCTGTGCTGCTAAAAAAGCAATTATCAGATTTTAATTTGGTTGAGTTTGGTTCTACATCCTATTTTAATAATAATGTTATTGCGAGTGAAACGAAGCAATATATTCCACCCTATGAAATTATTTTCAATACTGTGCCTCAACCTGCTTTTAACAAGCAATTCAATTTACTTATTGAAAATTTAAATGCCAATTATGATAACGGTTTTACCAATTATATTGCTTGCGTAAGTGAGCAACAAGCCAAACGATTTCATGATATTTTTGACGATTCTCACTTAGAAGTAAAACCATATAAAACCATCGTACTATCCTTGTACCAAGGGTTTGTAGATTATGAAAATAAGTTGGTTTGTTATACCGATCATCAAATTTTTGAACGCTATCATAAATTTCAACTTAAAAATGGTTATGCCAAAAAGCAAGCTATTACGCTAAAAGAACTCACTAATTTAGATATTGGTGATTACGTCACGCATATAGATCATGGGATTGGTCGTTTTGGAGGTCTTCAAAAAATAGATGTTGAAGGCAAAAAACAAGAAGCTATTAAATTGGTTTATGGAGAGCGCGATGTGTTATACCTAAGTATCCATTCACTCCATAAAATCACCAAGTTTAATGGTAAAGACGGGAAGCCACCGAAAATATATAAACTAGGTAGTAATGCCTGGAAAACCTTAAAAGCCAAAACTAAAGCCCGCGTAAAACATGTGGCGTTTAATTTAATTAAGCTCTACGCAAAACGTAAAACCGAAAAAGGCTACCAGTATAATCAGGATAGTTATATGCAACATGAGCTGGAAGCATCTTTTATTTATGAAGATACGCCAGACCAAAGTACGGCAACAGCAGATATTAAATCCGATATGGAAAGTGAGCGTCCCATGGATCGATTAGTTTGTGGCGATGTTGGTTTTGGTAAGACCGAAGTGGCTATTCGTGCCGCTTTTAAAGCTGTAGATAACGGAAAACAAGTAGCAATTTTAGTGCCTACTACTATTCTTGCCTATCAGCACTCCAGAACCATTTCAGAACGATTAAAAGATTTTCCAGTAACGGTAGATTACTTAAACCGTTTTAGAACAACAAAGGAAAAAAGAGAAACTTTAGAAAATCTTGAAAACGGTAAGGTTGATATCATTATAGGGACCCACCAATTGGTAAATAAAAATGTAAAGTTTAAAGATTTAGGACTCCTTATTGTTGATGAAGAACAAAAATTTGGCGTTGCTGTAAAAGAGAAACTCAAGACATTAAAAGAAAATGTAGACGTACTTACCTTAACCGCAACGCCAATCCCAAGAACACTGCAATTTAGCTTAATGGCAGCTCGTGATTTATCGGTTATCACCACGCCACCACCAAACAGATACCCTATTGAAAGTCATGTCATTCGTTTTAATGAAGAAACTATTCGTGATGCCGTGAGCTATGAGATTGAGCGCGGCGGACAAATCTTCTTTATTCATAATCGTATAGAAAATATCAAAGAAGTTGCCGGTATGATCCAGCGTTTGGTGCCCGATGCTAAAATAGGTATTGGTCATGGACAATTAGATGGTAAAAAATTAGAACAACTTATGTTGGCGTTTATGAATGGCGCTTTTGATGTATTGGTTAGTACCACCATTGTTGAAAGCGGACTTGATGTTCCCAATGCAAACACCATTTTTATTAATAATGCCAATAATTTTGGGTTGAGTGATTTACATCAAATGCGTGGTCGCGTTGGTAGAAGCAATAAAAAGGCGTTTTGTTATTTTATTACACCAGAATATTCAGCAATGACTGATGACGCCAGAAAACGTATTACTGCTTTAGAGCAGTTTACAGAACTTGGTAGTGGTTTTAATATCGCTATGAAAGATTTGGAGATTCGTGGTGCAGGTGATTTACTTGGAGGTGAGCAAAGTGGATTCATTAATGAAATTGGTTTTGACACCTATCAGAAAATACTAAATGAAGCTATTGAAGAATTAAAAGAAAATGAGTTTAAAGATTTATATCAGGATGATTCGGTAGAAAAGGAATATGTAAAAGACATTACCATTGATTCCGATTTTGAATTATTATTTCCTGATAATTATATCAATAACATTTCAGAACGTTTGAGTTTGTATTCACAACTTAACACGATTAAAGATGAGGAAGGGCTTAAAGCCTTCGAGGCGCAGCTTATTGATCGTTTTGGTGAATTACCTGTTCAAGTTATAGATTTATTAAATAGCGTAAGAATTAAATGGATTGCCAGCAAGATTGGTTTTGAAAAAATAATCATGAAACATGGTAAACTAGTTGGCTATTTTATTAACGATCAACAAAGCCGTTTTTATCAAAGTAAAGCGTTTACAAAAGTATTACAGTTTGTAAAATCAAACCCAAATAATTGTAAAATGAAAGAGACTCAAACGCGTAATGGATTGCGTTTATTACTTTCATTTGAAAACATAAAAACTATTGAAAAGGCGTTATCAAGACTACAACAAATTATTTAAAAAATGGAATTTTTTAGAAGTATAAATAAACAAGTTTCAGAAGGTATTATCCAAAAGCGTATTACACCTAAATCTGTGAGCGAATTTACAGATACTATGCTGTTTATTGATGGTGATGATCACGAATTTAAAGGAATGACGCTTTGGGGAGAGTTTATAATTGGTTTCAATAAAATTAAAGGAGGCGTAAGATTTAGTTTGCTGGATTGTCCTAATGCTTTAAGTTGGACCATAACATATGGGTATCCACCACAAATAAATAAAGTAGTATTACATTGTACAATCAGCAGAACGCAAAAACCTAATGAATTTATTGAAGAAATTGAAGAGTTTCTAGATGAGTGGCAAGAGGGACTTGAATCTAAATTGTAAATAATAATAATTTGGCTTAATAATTGTCAAGAATTAAATAAATTTATATCATGCTTGAACGAATTATTTTTTTAGTTTTCTTTTTCCCTAGTATTCTTTTTTCTCAGCATACTATAAAAGGAACATTTACTCATGCTGATGATTATAAATATGCATTGCTTTATAAAATAAAGCCACTTTCTTCGGAATACATTTCAAATTCTGAAATTAAAAAAGGTGGGAGTTTTGAAATACGATTAGATTCTGCTGCGACAGCAGGCATGTATAAAATTGTCTATGCGATGCCAAAAGAAGAGTACAATTTCGATATTATTTATAACGCCAAAGAAGATATTGAATTTACTTTTGACTCTGAAACAGGTATCACCTATAAAGAGTCTTTAGAGAATAAATTGTTTACAGGTTATACAAGCAGCATGGCGATGATAAGTCAAAGTATAGGAAATTATTTTAGACAAAAAAGTACAGATACGCTAGCGTTAATGAACATTTTTAAAACGCAAAGAGACACTCAAAAATCTTTTGAAGCAGCAGCCAGCGAAACCATCGCACTCGCATTTATTAAGGCCAATAAGCCCTATGTTCCGGAACATTTTGAAGATATAGAAACATACATTAATAATTTAGAAGGCCATTTTTTCGATTATGTTGATTTTAACAATACAACATTACAAAGTTCAGATTTTTTAGTCGAACGCATGTATAATTATGTGTTGGGAATGGGTCGGGGCGAAGTAGATATTGTTGCTAATTACAAGAAAAATATTGATGTATTTTGTTTAGCAATGAAAGACGCTCCTTTAGAAATACAAAGTAGTTTATTGCTTCAGTTATGGCAAAGTATGGCAGACTCAAGTTTCGATGATGTTGCTAATTACATTTCAGAGAACCATTTAATCAATATAGGAAAGACTTTAAAAGATCAAGTACTTATTGATGGGCTCATACAATTTAAACAGATTTCGTTGCAAAGTGCGGCGCCAGATTTTAGTTTAGATGGCAATGAAAATGGCAAGAGGCTGAGCGATTTAAAAACTTCAGAATATTATGTAGTGGTGTTTTGGAGCACAACATGTTCGCATTGTTTAAATGAAATTCCGGAATTAGAAACCTATGTAAAATCATTATCAAAAGAAAAAATTCAAGTTGTTGCTATTGCTTTAGAAGACGACGATGGGTTATTTAATAAAAAGAAATTGGAACTCCCCGATTTTATCCATGTTCTTGCTTTAGGCAAGTGGGATAATGCTATTGGTAATAGTTATAATGTGTCATCGACACCAACCTATTTTGTGCTGGATAAAAACAAAAAAATTATTGCAAAACCAGATGATATAAATGAGTTAAAAGAATATTTTGAAAATTAAAGATATTAGAATTGACAAAACGTTATAGCAACAAAAGGGGCATTAATAAATACACCTTTTGTTGCTTTTATATTAAACAATTAGGATGGATTTCCTATGTCACTACTGCAATTCGATAGTAATCCTTCTACAAACATTGCCCAACTATTTCCAGGAAATTCTGTGCCATCAGCCCAAGCAGTTTCTCCACCAGTCGGCCCTTGCACTACAGCGTGAGCAGCGAAACAATAGGAGTCATCTAAATCAGCTAAAGGTATAACATAGATTACTTCATTATCGCTAATAGAATAAGGATCTGTAAATTCAAATTTACCTATTTTTGGGTTTCCTGAGCTAGTAAGTAGAGCCCGGTCATCATCACAATTTCCAATACTTAAATGTGTGAGGTCAATTGTCCAATCATCATTTGTAGTGTAAACAATAATTAGATTATCACCATCATTATAAACCGTTACACTTCCTGCAACATGATGTTGTCCTGCTATTAAATTGACAGAAACGCATTCCTCACCAAGATAATCTAAGTCAATTGAAATTTGAGAATTTGTATCTGAATTAAGATTCATCGCTGCGTTTTTATCAATATTTTCTATATGACAACCAGATAATACCAGGGTAAAGGCAATGAAAAAGATAAAAGTAAATTTTTTCATAGCTAAATGATTTGGGGGGGGTTAATCAGTATGAATTTAAAAAATATTACGATAAAAACACCATATTTCCGATGAGTGACACAAATTGGCAGATATTTAAAGTTAATTCTTACGTAAATCGATGAGCTACATTATTAAAAGTGGTAAAACGCATTTTCCAAATGCTCAATGTGAAATTGGTTTTTTTCTTTTACAATAGCAATAATATCAAAACGCACTTCAACATCTAAACAGTTTGCAGTAACATACTCATCAACAGCTTTAACGAGTCGTTGTATTTGTTTAGGTTTTACAAAATCTTGCGGATTCCCAAAATCTGCAGTAGAGCGAGTTTTTACCTCAATAATAGCAAGAACATCTTCTTTTTGAGCGATAATATCAACTTCGGCTTTATCAAAACGATAGTTGCGTTCAATAATGTTGTAACCTTCTTTTAACAGAAAATCTACCGCAAGTTGTTCGCCTTTTTTGCCGAGTTCGTTGTGTTGTGCCATATAGAATGATTAGTCTTCAATTTAGCCCTTTAAAAATACATAATTTATTCATTATATTATTCATATATTTAGTCTTATCTAAAAAAATATTTACCTCTGAGTAAAATACACTATCTTTGTATAAAAGTTTCTAGTATGGTTACCTTATCGGAAGAAAATTATTTAAAAGCTATTTATCATTTGGGGAAGCAGGGAATGGTTGCCGTAAGCACCAATGCTATTGCAGAAAAAATTGAATCAAAAGCATCATCAGTAACCGATATGATTAAAAAATTGGCTGAAAAAAACTTAGCTAATTATGTAAAATATCAAGGTGTAAGTTTAACTGAAAAAGGACGTTTAGCCGCTGCTATAGTAATTAGAAAACATAGACTATGGGAAGTGTTTTTAGTAGAAAATCTAAATTTTTCATGGGATGAGGTTCATGATGTAGCCGAACAGTTAGAACATATAAAATCTCTAAAATTAGTAAACGAATTGGACGATTTTTTAGGAAATCCAACGCACGATCCGCACGGCGATCCTATACCTGATAAAGACGGCAATTATTCCCCTGTTAAAAGTGTGAATATTATGGATATCGAAGCTGGAAAAGAAGGCGTTTTGTCATTTGTTAAAGATGCTTCAGATATATTTCTAAAGTATTTAAATAAAAATAATCTGGCTCTTGGAGATGCTATAAAGGTTTTAGATTTCGAACCGTTTGATAACTCTTTAACCATTCAAACGAAAACTCAGAAAATGATTATTTCAAAAGAAGTCGCACAAAATTTATATCTAAGTTTATGATGTCTTATAATCCTGTAACAGCGCTCATTATCTTTTTTGCAATTTCGGGACTCTTGTTTTTTCTTTTTAGACCAACAAGAGGATGGTTTTGGGTATTAAAAAATAATTTTTCGAGTAATAAAAAAACCATTATCGAAGACGTCTTAAAACAGCTCTATCACTTTGAGAATTCTGGTAGTAGAGTCGATACAAAAACGCTAGTTCAGGTTTTAAACTTCAGTAATAAAAGCATTATTGAAGCGGTAAAAGAAATGACCATTAATAACTTAATTTATTTCGATAGTGAAGTTTTGAAACTCACCGATGCCGGTAGAGATTATGCGCTTAGAATTGTGAGAGTACATCGTTTGTGGGAGCGGTATCTAGCAGATAAAACAGGCTTTAAAAGGGAAGAGTGGCACGATAGGGCAGAGATGATGGAACATCAATTAACCCATGAAGATGCTGAACAATTAGCAGCCCGATTGGGAAATCCAAAATTTGATCCGCATGGTGATCCCATACCAACAAAAACGGGTAAAATAGCAAAAGTACACGGTGTAGAATTGCCGTTATTGCCTGTAAATTCAGTGGGGAGAATAACGCATATTGAAGACGAACCCGAAATTATCTATAAACAGATATTAGCTGAAAATATTCACATAGGGTCATTCATAAAAGTGATTGAAAACAATGCTACCAGAATTGTATTTCTATCGGAAGGTGAACAGTTTAAGCTAGCTCCAATTGTAGCGTCCAATTTAACAGTTGCTTTACTTGAGAAAGAGGTTGTTCTAGAGGATAATATTACCAGATTATCCAGTTTGAATACCGATGAAAATGCGCATATTATTGGTATATCTAAAGAAAGTAGAGGCGAAAGCAGAAGGCGTTTATTGGATTTAGGTTTTGTAAAAGGCGCCACGGTTAAAATAGATTTATTAAACCCTTTAGGCGAACCACATGCGTATTTAATTAAAGGGACTTCAATAGCATTGCGTAAAAATCAGGCGGCAAAAATTCTAATTAAAAAAGATTAATATGGACCCGAAAGTAAAAAGTGCCTGCGAAACATGTGCTCATTTTAATGCAGACGGATTAAAAAAATTAGGTATTAAAACGGATAATTTTGATTTTGTTGTAGCCTTGGCAGGAAATCCAAATACGGGTAAAAGTACCGTTTTCAATTCATTAACAGGTTTAAAACAGCATACTGGAAATTGGCCAGGAAAAACAGTAACCAGAGCTGAAGGTGGTTTTGAGTATAATAAAGAAACTTATAAGTTGGTGGATTTACCTGGAACGTATTCACTGCTTTCAACCTCAGAAGATGAAGAAGCTGCAAGAGATTTTATCCTTTTCGGAAAACCAGATGTTACGGTGATTGTGGCAGATGCAAACCGATTGGAGCGCAACCTTAATTTGGTGCTTCAGATATTAGAAATTACAGATAAAGCGGTACTGTGTTTAAATTTAATGGATGAAGCAAAACGAAATCATATCACCATTGATGAACGCACGTTGGCAAGGGATTTGGGAATCCCAGTAGTACCAACAAGCGCACGTTTTAATCAGGGAATTCCTGAATTAATTCAAACCATTAGTGAGATTGCCAAAGGAACGATTATCTGTAAACCACATCGCATAAAAAATGTGCCTAAAAATATTGAAAGTGCCGTGAATTCGCTTTCAAAAGAAATAGAAAAAGAATTTCCGAATATTCCTAATAGCCGTTGGATTGCGTTCAGATTATTAGAAGGAGACACTAGTATCATTAATGCTTTAAAAGCAGGAGAGTTAGTTTAACCATAATTTTCATATGAGTAAAGAAAAAAATATTGCTAATATTATTGAATTATCAAACGAATTGCGTTGGCAAATTGGCGATGATTTTCATGATAATTTAACCGAAGGCATTTATGCTGATGCTGCCGATATTGTGAAAGATTCTGTACACGTTGATAGCAGCAAAAAACGCTTTCGTTTAGATACTCAAATAGACAAGATTGTAACGAGTAAAGCATTCGGGTTTCCTATTATGTTTCTCGTTTTGGCAACTGTTTTATGGTTAACCATTGTTGGAGCTAATTATCCATCATCATTATTGGCGAATTTATTTTTAGATACGCTTCATCCGGCTTTAAAACAAGGTGCGTCAAGTATTGGATTGCCTTGGTGGCTTGATGGATTTTTAATTGATGGCGTGTATTTATCAGTCGCTTGGGTAATCGCCGTTATGTTGCCTCCTATGGCTATATTTTTCCCTTTGTTTACCTTATTAGAGGACTTTGGATATTTACCTCGAGTGGCTTTTAATTTAGATAGTTTATTTAAAAAATCTGGAGCCCATGGCAAACAAGCCTTAACGATGAGTATGGGTTTTGGCTGTAACGCAGCAGGTGTCGTGGCAACCAGAATTATAGACAGCCCTAGAGAACGCTTAATAGCTATCATTACAAACAATTTTTCATTATGTAATGGGAGATGGCCAACTCAAATATTAATAGCTACTATTTTTATAGGTGCCGTTGTTCCTGAATCTTTTTCAAGTTTAGCATCGTTATTAGCCGTTATTGGAATAGCTGTTTTGGGTATGGCATTTATGTTTACCGTATCATGGGTTTTGTCTAAATCGGTTTTAAAAGGCGAAGTGTCTACCTTTAATTTGGAATTACCGCCTTACAGACCACCACGTTTTTGGAAAACTATTTATACGTCTTTAATTGATAGAACCTTAATAGTATTATGGCGTGCCGTAGTTTTTGCAGCACCAGCTGGAGCCGTAATCTGGTTAATTTCGAACATTTATATTGGTAATGAAAGTATTGCCACTTGGACGATAAGTTCTTTGGATGGTTTCGGATGGCTTTTAGGCTTAAATGGTGTTATTTTAGTGGCTTATATTGTGGCGATTCCAGCCAATGAAATTGTGATTCCAACTATTTTAATGTTAACTGTTTTAGTTACTGGAATTGCTGGTGGGGCTGGTGCCGGTGTTATGTTTGAACTTGATTCTGTTTCAGCGACTGCAGATATTTTAAGAGCTGGAGGATGGACATTATTAACGGCTATTAATTTAATGTTGTTCAGTTTACTACACAACCCGTGCAGCACAACTATTTATACTATTTATAAAGAAACAAAAAGTGTCAAGTGGACTGTTTTTGCGTCTATAATGCCAGTTGTTTTAGGTTTTATTGTTACGTTTTTAGTAGCCCAAATTTGGAGAATAATAGTTTAAATTATACCATTATTGAGTCGTAGTTTAAGGTAAAAATATTCTAAGACAATAAGTGTCTTTTAGCTATAATGTGCTTTTCATTTTTTTACCCTCTTAGTTTAGTTTAGTGTATATCGTAATCCAAAAAATAAACGTATCCCTTGATTTGGCCCATAAACATAGGTGGGGTCGAAAGTTAAAGTATAAGGATTGTCTGTAGTTGCAACCGCATTACCCTCTGCATCAAAAGTAACATCCTTATCAAAAGGGTCATTTGCTCTTGCTATAATGAATGGATTACCTCTATTCGGAGTCCAATTTAATAGATTTTTTACACCTGTATAGATTTCAAAATTATTGAATCCATCAAAAGTGAATTGAATGTTTTGAATACTCCAAGTTGGTGAAAATTCTGCTCTTGGGTCTAATTCTCCAAGTAATGGAAGTCGCATGGGTCCGTATATATTTCCAGTATAATCAACTTTTAAGTTTGTAGGATAGTGTTTATAAGAAAACGACCAAACACCAGTAAAACGCTCTGTTAAAATTTGTCTAGTTTTTACGTTATTTTCAGTTAGAGAAACATCCTGAAAAGTCATTCCTAACGAAGCACTTATGCCACTACCAAAAATGGCGTCTAAGTTTAGGCTAGCCCCTTTAGAGATTGAATTTCCATTTAAATTATCATAAATGATTTGATTTGGGTTAGTATCATAATCTGGAATAATGGCATTTGTAAAATAGGTATACCAGATCGAAGCATCAAACGTAAATATTAATCCATTTTTGGTGTAAAACTTTTTTAAATAATTAAGGTTGATGTTATAAGATTGTTCTGGTTCTAAAGCTTCTGTAATAATTACTTCGCGGGCTCCAGTTAATGCAGCATGCTCTTCTGTAAATAAATTTACAACTCGAAATCCAGTACCAGCATTTACTCTTATAATATCGTTCTCTGTTGGTTTAAACCGATAGGCAATCCTTGGAGTAAAAATAGAACCATGCCTGTCATCATAGTCATATCTCATACCTAATAATAATCGTTGTTTTTCTGTTAAAGTGATTTCATCTTGAACAAAAATGGAAGGAATAGTAATTTCATCTGGTTGCTCGGTAGCCGTGGTATTGTCGTTGTAAAAGTTATATCTAGTGGCCAACCCGAATAGCAAATCATGATTTAGATGAGGCTTATCCCAAATTAATTGCCCGAAACCAATGCGTTGTTGTGCTTTATATTCTATATCTCCATAAAAAGAATCTTGGTCATGGTCTGAGTAAGAAAATATAAAATTAACTTTTTCATTAATAGGTAGTTGATAGTTTCCAACTAATTCATAACGTGAAGTATAAATACTTTCGCCATAAACATCGGTTCCACCTCTAAAGCTTTTATTCCATTGCATTTCACCACCCCAACGGTCTTCATAAAAATAACGTACAGCAAGAGAAAATATGCGATTTTCTTTTTGTATAAAATTCCATTTTTGAAATATCGAAATTCTGTCTTGTAATGTAACATCGGTAAAATTGTCGTTATTATTATCAATAGGGTTTGAATAATTGAAATAATTCACTCCCAATAACATATCTGCTTTTTTACCAATTTTAGCCTTAAAACTAATATCTAAATTAGCCTCGCCCCAACCATTAACAAAACCATCTGCAAATAATAGCGGCGCATGTTCTGGAAATTTAGTAATGACATTAATTAAACCACCAACAGCTTCACTGCCATAAAGTGATGAAGCAGGTCCTTTAACAACTTCAACCCGTTCAATTAAGGAATTTGGAATTCCAGATAAACCATATACGGTTGATAAACCACTAACAATTGGCATCCCATCTATTAAAACTAAAGTATAAGGACCTTCTAAACCGTTAATATGAATATCTCCTGTGTTGCAAACATTACAGTTAAGTTGAGGTCTTACACCATTTACATTTTGCAGCGCATCGAAAATATTTGCAGTTGGATTTTTTTTAAAAAAAGTGGAAGAATATATTTCAACTGGAACGGGACTTTCTAATCTAGAGACAGCCTTGAGCGTTCCAGTAACAATTACCTCGTTAAGTATTTCAGATTCAGTTAAATCAAAGTTAACTATTTGACTCTCTGAATCTATGGTGATTATTTTTTTTTGAGTTTGATATCCTGTAAATGATGCAATTATGCTATAAGTTCCAGTTTTTATATTCGAAATTTCAAACGACCCATCTTCTTTTGATACTGCACCTTTTTGAGTGCCTTTTAAATAAATATTAACATAAGGTAATTTGGTATTATTAGACGTTATTTTTCCTGATATGGTTTGAGCATTTATTCCTAAAGAAAATATACTTAAAAAACCTAATATTAAAATCTTCATTTATTTTTTTGTAAATATAAAATAATTTTTAGTCTTACCTAAAAATTATTTTAATATTATATAGGTTATATATTTTTTGTTCATCTATAACTAAAATATGGTTACCCCTACAGAATAAAATTATATTAAAGCCATTTATCACTTAGATAAACTAGGTGTAAATAATGTTAGCCCCAATGATATTGCAAATAATATTGAAACAAAAGCGTCATCTGTAACAGATATGGTAATAAAAATTATCTGATAAAGGTTACGTAGATTATAAAAAGTATCAGGGTGTTTCTCTTATCGAAATAGGAAAAGAAGCAACGATAAGCATAGTCATAAGACATAGGCTATGGGAAGTTTTTTTACCTAAAAAATAAATTTCTATTGGGATGAAATACATGATGTTGCAGAACAATTAGAACATATAAAATCAGAAAAGCTGATAAGGCAATTAGATACTTTTTTAAAGTTTCCAACTCATGATTCAAATAGAGATCCTATATCTGATGCTACAGGAAATATTAAGAAAATCTACAAAATACTATCATCACAAGGACTAATAGGAGATTTTTGTATATGTGTAAGTGTTCAAGATTCATCATCTTAATTTTAAAATATTTAGATAAAAATAATATTGCTTTAGGAATCAAATTAAATATTCTTCAAAAAGAAATTTTTGATAATTCGATAACCATATAAGTTGGTACTAAAGAATTTATAGTATAAAATATAATTGCAAACAACTTATTTGTAAAAGTTATACTCTGATTAAGGAATAATTGATGTTATTTTAATGGCAACCACAATCGTCATCACCACCGCATTCTTTTTTTGATGCTTTTTTTTTAAAAAAGAATTTTGTGATTAGAAATCCAAGCGCTATAATTAATGCCGTAATTGCTAATACATTTTGAATAACTGGATTCATAATTATATAGTCGAGTTAATTGAATTTATTTACAAAAAAGATGCTATTTCAACAATTGAAATGCAATAAGCGCTACGATATAGGCGAACGCACTCATAATAATTAATTGAAGTGCCGGCCATTTCCAGCTATTGGTTTCTTTTTTAACAACCGCTAATGTGCTCATACATTGCATAGCAAATGCGTAAAATAGCAAAAGAGAAATCCCAGAGGCAAAATTAAATAAGGGTCCGCCAAGGATTGGGTTTACCTCACCAGCCATTCTATTCTTAATGGTTTCTTCTTCATCACTTCCTACACTGTAAATGGTTGCAAGCGTACCAACAAATACTTCACGTGCAGCAAAACTACTTACAATAGCAATGCCTATTTTCCAATCGTAACCTAATGGTCTTATAGCTGGCTCAATAGCTCTTCCCGTTAATCCAATATAAGAATGCTCCAGTTTATGAGAGGCTATTTTCTGATTTAGTTCGTCTTGACTTAAATTTTGATTTGCGTACTCTTTTTTGGTAATCTCTTCTGCATTATTAAATGCTTCACCTGGTCCATAAGATGCTAAAAACCATAGCACAATAGAGATGGCTAGAATGATCTTTCCAGCACCAAAAACAAAGGCTTTTGTTTTCTCTAAAACTGTAATAATTACATTTTTTAATAATGGTAGTTTGTAATTGGGCATTTCAACAACAAAAAACGTTTTATTTTTTATTTTCAATATTTTATTTAAAATATAAGCCGATATGATAGCTGCTAAAAACCCAACAAGGTATAAAAACATTAAAGTTAATGCCTGATAGCCAAGACCAAGAATACGTCCTTCTGGTATCACCAAAGAAATGATTATTAAGTAAACGGGAAGTCTTGCTGAACAGGTTATAAAAGGCGTTACCAATATTGTTATAAGGCGTTCTTTCCAACTTTCTATATTCCTTGTGGCCATAATGGCTGGAATAGCGCAAGCAGTACCCGAAATAAGGGGCACAATACTTTTTCCGCTTAATCCAAAACGGCGCATAATTCTATCCATTAGAAAAACCACGCGACTCATATAGCCACTTTCTTCAAGCACAGAAATAAATAGAAATAAGAATGCAATTTGTGGTATAAATATAATGATGCCACCAAGTCCGGGAATAATACCTTCTGCAAGTAAATTGGTAAAAGCGCCTTCTGGCAATTGGGTTTTTGTCCATTCGCTTAATGCAGCAAACGTACTATCAATAAAATCCATTGGAACACTTGACCAGTCATAAATGGCTTGAAATATAGTTAATAGAATCACGAAAAATATGGCATAACCCCAAATTTTATGAGTGATGATTCTATCGAATTTCATTCTCAAATCTTTAGCATTGGCAATATCAATTGTCTGCCCTATTTTAAGAACATCATTAATAAACTGATAGCGCTTTATAGTTTCTTTTTGCTGTAATCGTTTTAAATCTGCCTTACTTTTAGTCTTAAAATTAGCAACGGCATCTATTTCGTTTCTATCTGCTTTACCAAAGTTTACATCTTGTGTAATTACAAGCCATAGTTTGTAAAGCAGTTGATTTGGGAATGCTTTTTTTAGATTTTCAAAGTAAGCAGGGTCAATTTCTGAGAGATTAATGCATTGATTAATCGGAAGATCTTTAAAGTTAAAAATTAAACTTTTAAGTTCATCAATGCCTTGATTTTTTCTGGTACTTACTAACGCAATTTTAGTTTTTAGGCGTTTTTCAAGATAATCTATATCGAGAGAAATGCCCTTATAAGCCATTCTATCGGCCATATTAATAACTAAAATGGTAGGTATTTCTAGGTCTTTAATTTGGGTGTAAAGAAGTAGATTTCGTTTTAAATTTTCAACATCACTAACTACAACAGCAACATCTGGGAAATCTTTATCGTTTTTATTCAAAAGCAATTCAATAACCACATTTTCATCAAGAGAAGAGGCGTTGAGGCTATACGTTCCAGGTAAATCAATAATATGGGCTTTTACGCCACGAGGTAATTTGCAAATACCTTCTTTTTTTTCGACCGTAATGCCCGGATAATTACCAACCTTTTGGTTTAAACCTGTTAAAGCATTAAAAACCGAAGTCTTTCCGGTATTTGGATTTCCTATTAAGGCAACATTTAATTGCTTACTCATGCGCTATTTTTTTTATTAAAACATGCATGGCGGTTTCTTTTCTAATAGCTAAATGCGTCCCGTTTATGTTTAAGTACATGGGGTCTTGAAAAGGCGCAACTTGAACAAGTTCTACATAATTTCCAGGCAAACACCCCATTTCTAAAAGTTTTAGCGGAATGTGAATGGACGATACATCAGTAATTATGCAACGTTCTCCTCGTTTTAAATTTGCTAAATTATCTTCCAAGCTTATTTAGATTGATTTTAAAGAAGCAAAAGTAATGTAAAATTTTAGGCTAAAAAAATAGTTAACAAAAAACTATTGTGTGTATTCTTCTTTTAGAATTTTTATTTCGTCCAGTAGGCGGTCAATATCTTCAGGATTGGTGCCATCATAAAACCCTCTTATTTGGCGTTTTTTGTCTATCAGCATAAAATTTTCGGTATGCACCATATCAAAAGGACCACCGTCACCAGCCGTTTTAACAGCTAAATAACTTTTACGTGCTAATTCATAAATTTGTTTTTTATCACCCGTTACTAAATTCCACTTCTTATCGTTAACACCTTTTTTAATAGCGTATCGTTTAAGTTGAGCAACCGTATCTATTTGTGGCGTCACCGAATGCGATAGCAGCATAACATCATCATCATTTATAATTTCTTTTTGTATTTCAACCATATGATTTGTCATGATTGGGCATATGGTCTGGCAGGTTGTAAAAAAGAAATCGGCAACATAAATTTTATTTATATAATCATCTTGGGTAATGGTTTTTCCATTTTGATTTATAAGTTTAAAATTGGCTATTTTATGATATTTTTTTTGATATTGAATGGTGCTGTCTACCAATTCATTACTTACCATTGCAGGCTGATAAATGGGTAATGGTTGATACACATTTAGTTTTTTATAAATAATAGAAAGAATAACGATTGAAATAATTAAAAAAACAATGCCGAACGTTTTATAGCTCTTGAAAAATGATAACATGTTATGATGAAATTTAGATGATAACAAAAATACAATGAATTTCATACACATAGAATATTATTCATACTTAAAATATTGTTAAATGGGCCACCAAAATACAATTGTCTTTTTAAAGTTGCTTTAAAAGCTTACTTTTGTGCGATTATAAAAATTTGATCAAAGATATATGGAGTTTGTTATTAAAATATCTCAATTTTTATTGAGCCTTTCTTTACTTATTATATTACATGAGTTTGGACATTTTTTACCTGCAAAAGCATTTAAAACAAGGGTAGAAAAGTTTTACTTATTTTTTGATGTAAAATTTTCTTTGTTTAAAAAGAAAATAGGGGATACTGTATATGGAATTGGCTGGTTACCTCTTGGAGGTTATGTGAAGATTTCCGGAATGATTGATGAAAGTATGGATACTGAGCAAATGGCAAAACCACCACAACCATGGGAGTTTCGTTCTAAACCGGCATGGCAGCGTTTAATCATTATGTTAGGTGGTGTTACGGTTAACTTTTTACTTGCCATATTGATTTATATCGGAATGAGTTATTATTATGGTGATAAGGTTTTACCAAATGATAATATTAAAGATGGTCTATTAATTGAAAGTACGGTCGCCAATAAAGCTGGTTTATACACTGGAGATAAGATTATTGCTGTTGATGGCGATAAAATCGAAACCTTTAGGGAAATTCCTGAAAAAGTTCTTTTTGGAAAGGATATTACTATTGAAAGAAATGGAGAACAGTCAATAGTAAAGATGCCTGAAGATTTTTTATCACAATTAATTGATTCGAAGGAAAGAGGTATTATAGAATTAAGAACACCATTTGCTATTGTTGAAGTACCTGATTCTTCTCATAATATAGGAAGTGGTATTAGAAAGGGCGATATCATAATTGGACTTAATGATACGAAAACAAAATATGCTGATGAGGTAAAAACGTTCTTAGAGCAATCCAAAGGAGAACGTGTAAAGGCAGCCATATTAAGAGATGGAAGTGAGATAGAAGCTCCTTTAACTATAAACAATGAGGGTAAATTAGGTTTAGTATATGCATCCGGATCGACACCAGAAACATTAGAAGCTTTAGGCTATTATAAATTTGAAACCAAGGAATATGGTTTTTTTGAATCCATACCCGTCGGATTAGATAAAGCTTATGAAAAAGTAGATTCTTACATCACACAATTTAAAGCTATTTTTACACCAAGTACAGGGGCTTATAAAGGTGTTGGTGGGTTTAAAGCTATTTATGATATATTTCCGAGCTTTTGGAGCTGGCAAGTATTTTGGAGTATAACCGCCTTTTTATCAATTATGTTAGGGGTTTTAAATCTATTACCAATTCCAGCACTTGATGGTGGTCATGTTGTGTTTTTATTATATGAAATGGTATCTGGCAGAAAGCCAGGAGACAAATTTTTGGAGTATGCACAAATGGTTGGGTTTATTATATTAATTGCATTAGTCTTATTTGCTAATGGCAACGATATTTTTAAAGCTATTTTTAATTAAAAGTTTTTTAAATATTATATTTATGCTTTTAATTAAAACGGGTTATTAAAGCCAGAATAAGACTTTATTTTACTTTTAAAAAAAATATTAATTAAAAAGTAAAAGTCCTTTTGCAGTAAATAAAAATATATATATATTTGCGCTCGCAAAAGCGAAAAGATAACACTCCTCCTTAGCTCAGTTGGTTAGAGCATCTGACTGTTAATCAGAGGGTCCTTGGTTCGAGCCCAAGAGGAGGAGCAAAATTAGACAAGCCATCAGAAATGATGGCTTTTTTTGTGC